>JAJYNB010000259.1 GCA_021786555.1 Bacillota bacterium
GCCGAGTACAAGGCCAATCGTAAAGGTACGCCGGAAGAGCTGCGCAGCCAGTTCCCCCTGGCCAAGGAAGTGCTTGGGGCCCTGGACGTGCCTGTGCTGGAATTGGAAGGGTATGAGGCTGATGACGTAATCGGCACCCTGGTGCGCCAAGCGGAAGCACGGGGTTGGCAGAATATCATCTTCACCGGGGATAAAGACGCTTTGCAGCTGATATCCCCGCAGACCACGGTAGCTTTGACCCGGAAGGGAATCACCGAAACGGACAGTATGGACGTTTCAGCCTTAAGGGAAAAATACGACCTGGAGCCTGGGCAGATTATTGACCTGAAAGGTTTGATGGGTGACTCTTCCGATAACATTCCAGGGGTCCCAGGGGTGGGTGAAAAGACCGCTCTCAAACTGTTGTGGGAATTTGGCAGTATGGAAAACGTTTATGCCAACCTGGAACAGGTAGGGGCCAAAAAACTGCAGGAGAATTTACGGCTGCACCAGGAACAGGCCTTTTTGAGCAAGAGACTGGCTACTATTGTGACGGATGCGCCCGTTGACCTTGATTTGGAAACCTGTGCCCTGAGTGAGCCCGACTACGTCAAGCTGCTGGAGCTTTTCAAAGAGCTGGAATTTAAGAACCTCATCAAGACGATCAGCGTCAAACTTAATGCTAAGCCGGAACTGGCCGCCGCAATCCCTACCGGGTTCACTGAGCCGGCAGAAATCGTGGAGATAAAGAGCGCAGGCAAACTGCAGGAACTGCTGCAGGAGATGCAAGACCCGGTGGGCGTTTACCTTGAATACGAGGGGGAAAACGCCAGGACGGGGCGCATCAGCGGCATAGGTCTGGCAGGGAGCAACAGGGTCTGCGCTTATCTGGCGGAGGATGTACTGGAACAGGAAGAGATCTGGCAGGGCCTCTCCTCTTTCTTTACCGGTTCTAAGTCCAAAGCAGTGCATGACCTGAAAAAAGCCTATAGTTTTCTCAGTGTACGCGGCATCGAGCCCGCAGCCGTAGAGATGGATTTGATGCTGGCTGCATACCTGATTAATCCGTTAAGCGGGAAATACAGCCTGGAGGACTTATCCTTTGACCAGCTCAACTTGGTGCTGAATTTTGAGCAGGGGTACTTCGGGGTCAGAAGCTCGGTTATTCAACAGCTCGCGCTTATTTACCAGGGCAAATTGATGGAGATGGAGTTGTATCCACTGTTTTGGGATATGGAGCTCCCTCTGTCCAGAGTTCTGGCCAAGATGGAACTGCAGGGAGTCAAGGTTGACCGCGGGATCCTGGTCGAGATGGGAGTAAGGCTCACCGAGCGGCTCGCAGCTGTGGAGAATGAGATTTACCAGTTGGCTGGCGAAAAATTCAACATCAACTCACCCCAGCAGCTGGGTGTGGTCCTGTTTGAAAAGTTAAAGCTGCCGGTGCTGAAGAAAACCAAGACAGGGTATTCCACCAGCGCTGAAGTCCTGGAGGAACTGGCTCCGCATCACCCTGTGTTGGAAAAAATCCTTGAGTACAGGCAGTTGAGCAAGCTCAATTCCACCTATATCGAAGGCCTGAAGGCTTTGCAGGAGCCGGAGATGGGTAAGATCCATACCAGCTTTAACCAGGCTGTCACAGCTACAGGGAGGCTGTCGAGTACTGAACCGAACCTGCAGAACATCCCCATCCGGCTGGAATTGGGGCGGCAGATCCGCCGGGCCTTTGTACCCAGCAGCCCCGGGATGGTGATCTTGGCCGCGGACTACTCGCAAATCGAGCTGAGAATCCTGGCTCACATATCCGGGGACGCAAACCTGCGGGAGGCCTTTCGCTGCGGCGAGGACATCCACACCCGTACGGCCTCAGAGATATTCGGGGTGGGTTTAGCCGAGGTGAACTCCGATATGCGCCGCAAGGCCAAGGCTGTAAATTTCGGCATTGTATATGGCATAGGCGATTTCAGTCTTTCCAAGGATATCGGGGTGTCCCGCAAAGAGGCAAAGGCGTACATAGACAGCTATTTTGCCCGCTACCCCTTGGTAAAAACGTGGATAGAAAATGTGATCAAAGAGGCGCGGGAGAGAGGATACGTTACTACCCTGTGCAAAAGGCGGCGCAACCTGCCTGACTTGTTTAGTTCTAACAAGAATGTCAGGGCTTTTGGGGAAAGGACGGCCATGAATACGCCCATCCAGGGGACGGCAGCAGATGTGATCAAGCTGGCTATGGTGAAAATGGACACCGCCCTGGACGGTTACCGGACCAAAATGCTGTTGCAGGTGCATGACGAACTGATTTTTGAAGTGCCCAAGGATGAGCTGCCGGCTGTAAAAGAGCTGGTGCGCGAAACCATGGAGAATGCCCTGCCCCTGGAAGTCAGGCTGAAGGTGGATTTAAAGGCCGGTCCCAACTGGTACGAGTTAAGTAACATCTAAGGTCCTAGCCTTTTTCATCCTCTGATGGTGCCGTAGGCGGCATGGGGGTCTGCCCTGAAACGTACTGGTTAGCGCTTAGCTGTGTTGCAAGTGACAGGTCGTGGAAAATTTTCGTGACCGATAGGAATACACGCCATTCTGGTAGAAGTATTCTACAAATGATAGCAATAAGACCTACTGCTGGTGCAGTGGGTCTTACTATTTTAGAGAGACATCGACAAGATTTGACAGATTATTACACGGCTGACCTGAAACAAAATGCGAGGATAACGCGTCTACATTATTGGACGCCTATGCCCGTGTAAATGGGTTTGGGGCA
>JAJYNB010000018.1 GCA_021786555.1 Bacillota bacterium
GCCTTCATCAGAGCATGGGCAAAATCATAGTCCATGCCCAGTACTTCCCCTGTGGATTTCATCTCCGGACCCAGGGAAGTTTCCGCCTGGGTCAGTTTTTCGAACGAAAACACCGGACCTTTGACCACGACAAAATCCGCCGGCGCCGCCAGTCCGCTGCGCCAGCCCAGGGAGGCCAGGGACTGGCCCAGGCATACCTTAACAGCCAGGGAGACCATGGGAATGCCCGTTACCTTGGACAGGATAGGTACGGTGCGGCTGGCCCGGGGGTTGACTTCCAGCACATAAACCTTGCCCTGGCAGACTACATACTCGATATTCAAGAGCCCCCTGACGCCCAGTTCACTGGCAATCCGGCAGGTAATCTCCTCAATCTGACTCACTTCCGCCGGAGTCAGGGTTTGGGGCGGATACACGGCCATGCTGTCCCCAGAATGCACCCCTGCCCGCTCGATATGCTCCATAATGCCGGGAATCACCGTAGTCTCACCGTCGGAAATGGCGTCAACTTCCACTTCCTTCCCTTCCAGGTACTTGTCTACCAGAATGGGGTGGTCCGGGGAGACATTGATAGCCGTGGTCAGGTAGCCGGCCAGCTCCTGCGGGTTTTCCACCACTTCCATAGCCCGCCCGCCGATGACATACGAGGGCCGGACCAGGACCGGAAATTCCAGGGCTGCGGCGATTTCCTGGGCTTCATCAGGGCTGGTCGCAGTGCTGCCTTCACTCTGGGCAATGCCAAGCCGCTCCAGAAACCCGGCAAATTTGCGGCGGTCTTCGGCCAGGTCAATACTCTCCACCTGGCTGCCCAGGACCGGGACCCCCTGCTCCGCAAGCCTCCCGGCCAGGTTGATGGCGGTCTGGCCGCCAAACTGTACCAACACGCCCAGGGGCTGTTCCTTGTCTATTACGTTCAGTACGTCTTCCAGGGTGAGGGGTTCAAAATACAGCTTATCTCCGGTATCAAAGTCCGTACTCACGGTCTCAGGGTTGTTGTTGATGATAATTGACTGATAGCCGGCCTCCTCCAGGGCCCAGAGGGCGTGGACCGAACAGTAGTCAAATTCTATCCCCTGCCCGATGCGGATGGGGCCTGACCCTACCACAATCACCTTGGGCACATCAGCGGCAATCCCTTCGTCCTCAGCTTCGTAGCTTGAGTAATAATAAGGGGTGGCAGCCTCAAATTCCGCCGCACAGGTATCAACGACTTTGTACGCAGGCTTGATGCCGTGAGCCAGCCGCAGTTTGCGCACGCTCATCTCGCTTCGGTTTGTCAGGCGGCCGACGGCCAGGTCGGAAAATCCCCGCCTTTTGGCCAGCTGCAGCAGACCGGGCTGGAGAGGCTCCTGCTTCAGGCGGGTTTCCAAGTCCACCAAGCCCTTGATTTTGTGCAGGAAGAAATAGTCTATCTCCGTAAGCTGCTGCACTTCTGTCAACGTCCAGGCGCGGCGGAAAGCTTCAGCTACAGCAAACAGGCGCTCATGATCCGCTTCCCTCAGCTTCGCCTCCAGCTCCATCTCAGTCCACTGGCTGCATTGGGGGATTCTCAGGCCCACAGCCCCAATTTCCAGGCTGCGTACAGCTTTAAGCAGAGCTGCTTCCAGATTGCGTTCCAGGGCCATGACTTCCCCGGTGGCCTTCATCTGGGTACCCAGCCGGTTGTCCGCCAGGGTGAACTTGTCAAAGGGCCAGCGGGGAATTTTTATTACCACATAGTCCAGCGCCGGCTCAAAGCAGGCGCTGGTATTGCCCGTGACCGGGTTGGTGATTTCCGGCAGAGTCAGACCCGCCGCAATCAGGGCCGCCATCTTGGCGATAGGATAACCCGTTGCTTTCGACGCCAGGGCGCTGGAGCGGCTCACCCGGGGGTTTACTTCAATCACCACGTACTCAAAGCTCGCAGGGTTGAGGGCAAATTGGACATTGCATCCCCCTTCCACCCCCAGGGCGCGGATAATCTTCAGGGACGCCGCCCTCAGAAGCTGGTATTCCTTATCTGCCAGGGTCTGGGAAGGGGCTACCACGATGCTGTCCCCGGTATGGATCCCTACCGGGTCGATGTTTTCCATATTGCACACAGTGATACAGTTGTCCGCTCCGTCCCGCATCACTTCATATTCTATTTCTTTCCAGCCCGCCACACTGCGCTCCAGCAGTATCTGGCCGATAGGACTTGCCTGCAGGCCTTTGGCAGCTGTCTCCTCCAGTTGTGCCTGGTTCTTAGCCACTCCCCCGCCTGTCCCGCCCAGGGTATAGGCCGGACGAACAATTAGCGGGAAGCCGATCTCAGCCGCGAAAGCCTTGGCGTCTGCCAGGTTGGTGACTATCTCGCTTGCAGCCACGGGCTCGCCAATCTCCAGCATGGTCAGCTTAAAGGATTCCCGGTCCTCAGCTTTGCGGATAGTTTCCAGGGAAGTGCCCAGAAGCTCCACCCCGTACTGGTCCAGCACCCCTTTTTCCGCCAATTCCACCGCCAGGTTAAGACCTGTCTGGCCCCCCAGCGTAGGTAAAAGTCCCTGGGGGCGCTCTTTTTCAATTATTCTTCCCACCGACTGCCAGGTGAGAGGCTCCAGGTAGACCTTGTCTGCCATGTGGGTATCCGTCATGATAGTGGCAGGGTTGCTGTTAACCAGCACTACTTCCATGCCAGCTTCCCTCAGTGCCTTGCAAGCCTGGGTTCCTGCATAGTCAAATTCCGCCGCCTGCCCGATGATAATCGGTCCCGAGCCGATGACCATAACCTTTTTCAGGTTGGATTTAACTGGCATCAGGTAGTTCCCCCATTCATTAATTCCGCGAACTTGTCAAACAAGTAGAGGGAATCACTGGGGCCTGGACCCGCCTCCGGGTGATACTGGACAGAAAACACGGGCAGTTCCCTGTGTTCCAGTCCCTCCACCGTTCCGTCGTTTAGATTTCGGTGGGAAACCCTGAGGGGTAGATGTTCGAGACTTTCAGCGGAGACCGCATAGCCATGGTTTTGAGAAGTAATATATACCCGCTTGGTGTTTAAATCCTGCACAGGCTGGTTTGAACCCCGGTGGCCGAACTTCAGTTTGTAGGTATCTCCGCCCAGGGCCAGGCATAAGAGCTGGTGTCCGAGGCAGATAGCGAAAATGGGCAGGCGCCCCATCAGGCTGCGGATAGTATCCACGGCCCCGGGCACATCCTTGGGGTCCCCCGGTCCGTTGGACAAAAACAGCCCTTGGGGATTTAAGTTCAGGATTTCCCGAGGCGCGGCCCAGGCTGGCACCACCACCAAATCAAAGCCCTTGGCGCCCAGGCTCTCCAGAATATTGGCCTTGATGCCGAAATCCATCACCACCACCCGCGGGCCCTGGCCCGGAAACTTATAGCTTTTCCGCGTGCAAACCTGTTCCACCAGGTCCCTGTCCGGTTCCCAGGCCTGCAGTTCATCCGCCAGGCTGTCTAGATCCTCCAGCCGGTTGGTGATCATGCCCTTCAAAGTGCCATGGACCCTGATTACTCGCGTTAAGGCCCTGGTATCTATCCCCTTTAGACCGATGATACCCGCCTTGCCCAGTATTTCGTCCAGGCTGGCCTGGGAACGCCAGTTGCTGGGCGTCAGGCAATCTTCTTTAACAATAAAGCCCCGGACTTGAATCCGCCTTGACTGGTCATCTTCTGTATTCATACCATAATTGCCCACAAGAGGATAGGTCATCATCACAATCTGTCCCGCGTAGGAAGGGTCTGTCAAAACCTCCTGGTACCCGGTCATGCCTGTGTTAAATACCACTTCTCCTTTCACTTCACCCTGTGCTCCCAACCCCTCGCCCAGAAAAACCTGGCCGTTGGCTAAAACCAATGCTGCTTTCATACTGCCTCCGTTTCAGCTAAAACCTCTTCCAGTACTTGTAAGACCTTCTCTACATCCTGCGGCCCTATGTTCAAAGGAGGCAGGAACCTCAGTACATCACTGCCCACACAATTTATCAATACGCCTTTCTCCCGGCATTTGTCCACGATGAGGCGCCCGTCCGCCTTGAGCTGCAGGCCTCTGATCAGGCCCAAACCGCGCACTTCCAGCGTGAAAGGATACCTGGCACAAAATTCCTGCAGCCCCGAGGCTAAGAGCTCACCCATGCGGGCTGAGTTTTCCACCAGTTTCTCTTCTAAGATGGCGCTAAATGCTGCCACTCCAGCTGCAGCAGCCAAGGGATTGCCGCCAAAGGTGGAAGCATGGTCTCCAGGGTTGAACGCCCGGGCCACCTCTTCCCTGGCCACCAGAGCACCTATGGCCACCCCGCCTGCCAAAGCCTTGGCCAGGGTCATGATATCCGGCTCCACTCCAGAGTGCTCATAGGCAAAGAGTTTTCCCGTACGGCCCAAACCACACTGCACCTCGTCATAAATCAACAATGCGCCGTGCTTTTGGCACAACTCCTTAACCTTTTGCAAATAGCCAAAATCTGAGACATGGACCCCGCCCTCTCCCTGCACCGGCTCCAGGAGCACGGCACAGGTGGCCGGTCCCATGCTTTCCTCCAGAGCCGGTAAATCGTTGATCGGAACATACTTGAAGCCTGCCGGCAGGGGTTCGTAGCCTGCCTGGTATTTTTCCTGCCCTGTAGCAGTTAATGTGGCCAGGGTCCGTCCGTGAAAGGAGTGTTTCAGGGTAATTATTTCATACTTCTCCGGCCCGTAATTCTTTTTAGCATACTTTCGCGCCAGCTTGAGGGCACCTTCATTGGCCTCGGCCCCGCTGTTACAGAAAAAAACCTTGTCCCCGAAGGAGTTTTCGACCAAAAGTCTGGCCAGTTCTACCTGGGGCTCAATCCAGTACAGATTAGAGCAGTGCAGGAGCTTCCCAGCCTGCTCCTGTATGGCCGCGACTACCTTAGGATGGCAGTGACCCAGGGAATTAACGGCCAGACCGCCCACAAAATCCAGATATTCATGGCCGTCCGCGTCCCAGACTTTGGACCCTTCGCCTTTGACCAGGGCCATAGGGAGCCGCCCGTAAGTGTTCATCACATATTTTTGACCTTTGCTGACTATTTCCGCATTGGACATCCCGACCACCTCCAAAAAATTTATCCCAGCACCATGGTGCCGATTCCCTTGTCGGTAAATATCTCCAGCAGGATGGAATGGGGCACCCGCCCGTCGATGATATGGACCTGGCCCACCCCTGATCCTATGGCATGGACGCAGCATTCAATCTTGGGAATCATTCCACCGCTGATAACACCTGAGGAGATCAGACCGTCAACCTCGTCGGCCCTAACCGTGGAGAGCAGGCTGTCCTTGTCCCTGTAGTCGGCATAAATCCCCTCAACATCGGTGAGCAGGACCAGTTTATCGGCCCGCAGGGCGCCGGCGATGTGACCGGCGGCGTAGTCCGCATTGATATTGTAGCTCTCCCCGTCCTCCCCGGCCCCCACCGGCGCAATTACGGGAACATAGCTTTTGGCCACCAACGTCTCAATGATTTCCGGGTTCACCCCGGCTACCTCCCCGACATAGCCCAGATCAACTTCTTTCTCATGACCCTCCTCATCAATGACCGTCATGAGTTTTTTCACGGCTGTGAGTAACCCCCCGTCCTTGCCCGAAATCCCAACCGCCTTAGCGCCCAGGCCCGCGAGCATAGTGACAATTTCTTTATTCAGTTTCCCCGCCAGGACCATCTCTGTTATCTCCATGGTCTCGGCGTCCGTTACCCGCAGTCCCTGGACAAATTCGGAACTCTTGCCCACCTTCTTCAGCATGGCATTGATTTCCGGCCCGCCCCCGTGCACCACCACCGGGTTAATCCCTACAAA
The DNA here is from genome assembly GCA_021786555.1 of Bacillota bacterium. Lineage (GTDB taxonomy): Bacteria > Bacillota > Desulfitobacteriia > Desulfitobacteriales > JAJXUE01 > JAJZPO01. Next base: position 5,793 of record JAJYNB010000018.1, read on the forward strand.
CTTCATCAAGGTGATGTCGGTCAGCACCGCCCGTTTCAGGTTATCGTCCAGCATGGCATTGCCCCCGTACTTAATCACTACGGTCTTGCCCGAAAACTTCTTGATATAGGGCAGGGCCTCCACCAAGATTTCCGCTTTCTCCAAAGCCGATATCCCCACTCCAATTTCCTCCCCACAACATCGCTTAAACAATACGGATGCCGCTCCGAACTCCAATCAGACTTCGACAACCTAGTCAAGAACCATCCCCACCCAACTCTAAAGTGAGTCAGTAAAGAACCGTCCCCAATTGACTCATTTTGACTCATGTGCGGTAGCTGCCATTAATGGTGACATACTCGTGGCTGAGGTCGCACCCCCAGGCCGTAGCGCGGAAATCGCCCAGGTTCAGCTCCACCCGCACCTTAATATCCTTCCGGCTGAGGATTTCCTTCGCCTCCTCCTCCGAGAAAGGCAAGCCCGCGCCCGCTTTAGATACCTGCAGTTCACCCAGAAAGATATCTACCCGGTCAGGGTCAAACGTTTCTATTGAGTAACCCAAGGCGCAGATAATCCTGCCCCAGTTGGCATCCTCCCCGTAAAAAGCGGCTTTGGCCAGGCTGGAGCCGGCAATTCCCCTGGCAGCCTGCCTGGCGTCTCCCAGGCTGCCGGCCCCGCCAACCTCAACCTCCAGGAACTTAGTAGCCCCTTCTCCGTCCCTGGCAATCATCTTCGCCAGTTCCCGGCATACCTGGCTTAAGGCGGCCTTAAACTGCCTCAAATCATCGCTGCCCGTCACCGGAGGGCTGTTGCCCGCCAGGCCGTTGGCCAGGATAAGCAGTGTGTCATTGGTACTGGTATCCCCATCCACCGTAATCATATTAAAAGACTCGGCTGCAGCTTCCTGCAAGGCCTCCTGCAGCACTCCGGCGTCAATCCTTGCGTCGGTGGTGATGAATCCCAGCATAGTAGCCATATTGGGGTGAATCATCCCCGAACCTTTGGCGACGCCGCCGATTCTCACCTGATGCCCGGCCAGCGAAATCTCCACCGCCGTTTCCTTGGCAAAGGTATCCGTGGTCATCATAGCCAGAGCCACTGCATGGGCTCCCTGGGTGGAAAGGGCTTCCCCCGCTTTTTTCACACCTGGGAGAACTTTGTCCATGGGCATCTCTACCCCGATTACCCCCGTGGAAGCTACCGCCACCAGCTCAGCCCCGGTACCCAGGACTGAGGCTGCCGCTTGGCCCATAGCCAAGCAGTCTGCCATACCCTGTTCCCCGGTACAGGCGTTGGCGTTGCCGCTATTTAGCACTATTCCCTTTGCCCGGCCGCCTTCAACCACTTTTTTGCTGTATATCACAGGTGCCGCTTTGACACGGTTTGTGGTAAACACGCCGGCCACAGCCGCCTCCACCTCAGAAACAATCAGTCCCACATCGTACTTGCCAGCTTTCTTAATCTCCGCCATAGCCGCTCCCGCCAAAAACCCCTTGGGAGCACATACTCCCCCCGCAATCTGCTGCAACTCCAACCCTCCAGTTAATTCTGTAATGCTTTTTACGAAAAACGCTGCTTAGGAGACAAGGCTGCTTTCAGGGAGGATGAACATTTCTGGAACAAATTTTCACCTGGTTCTGGTAGTCCGAGCCGCCGTGCTGACCGTAAGCCAAGGAATGCCCATGTAGGCGGCGGATTTGTCAGAACACGGGTAAAACATAGGACCACGATCGTAAATCGTACCAAGACCGAGAATTAAAAATTTGTGGAAGAAATGTTCATCTGACTACCCCAGCTGACCCAAAATCGGCGTTTTTCATCCTTGTTTTCCATCTTTATAGGCGACCTGATAGTTTGGAAACTCAAGGCATCAGCGGAACCATTCCCAGGCCCATGCCCTCTGGCAGGCCCCAAAGCAGGTTCATGTTCTGCACAGCCTGCCCAGCTGCGCCCTTCACCAGGTTGTCAATCACCGAGAGGACTACCAGTCTGCCGGTCCGTCCGTCAACCACAAGGCTCACCATACAGTGGTTGGAACCATAGACCCACTTGGTCTGGGGCAGCACCCCTGCCGGCAGCAGAGTGACAAATTGCTCCCCGGCGTAAAACTCCTCATAAGCCTGCCTGACCTTCCCCTCATCCCAGCCCGGTTGCAGCCTGCCGTAAATAGTTGCTAGAATGCCCCGGGACATAGGCACCAGGTGAGGCGTAAAGCTCACCGTAATCTCTTCCCCCGCCAGACGGGAAAGTTCCTGTTCGATTTCCGGGGTATGCCGGTGTTTGCCCACGTTATAAGCCTTAAAGTTTTCATTTACCTCCGTAAAGTGGAAACCAAGGCTTAACCCCCGGCCTCCTCCGGAGACACCTGATTTAGCGTCGATGATGATACTCCCAGTCTCAATCATTCCCGCTTTTAGAGCCGGAGCCAGTCCCAAAATGCTCGCCGTAGGATAACAACCGGGATTGGCAATAAGGTTTGCCGACATTATCAACTCCCGCTTCAGTTCCGGCAGCCCGTAAACTGCCCGGTCCAGGTTCTCCGGCGCAGGCAGCTGGTACCACTCCTCGTAGACGGCGGGTTCTGTGAGGCGAAAATCAGCGCCCAGGTCGATAACCCGTTTACCCATTTGCATTAGTTTCCCCGCCAAAGCACCGGCTAACCCGTGCGGCAGGGCCAGGATAACCTGGTCAACCCCGGAAAAGTTCTCCGGATTGTCATCCACCAGCTCCAAGCCTCCAACTGGCAGGCTATGGGGGTAAACCTCAGCATATCTCTTCCCTACATAGCTGCGGGAGCTAAGCACCTTGATTTCTGCTTCCGGGTGGCCTGACAGCAGCCGCGCCAGTTCAACCCCGGTGTATCCAGTTGCTCCGACTATACCTACTTTAATCATTCTTGCCCTCCTCATGAATCATTGTTAATAATTATACAAAGCGATGTATAAAGATGCAATAAGATCCGAAAAATAATTTACTGCCAAATAAGATTAACGCCGGCATCTTAAAACTAACCAAGCCTTTGTGTCCTCAACCGATGGAGCAATGTATTCCCTATTGATACATCCCCTTGCAGGAGATATAATGTCTAATAAGTTGTTAAAATTTGAACAATATCGGGAGGATTAATCATGCCAGAAAGAGTCTTTAACTTTAATCCAGGCCCTGCAGCTCTTCCGCTGCCCGTTTTAGAAGAGGCGCAAAGCGAACTGCTTAATTTTAAAGGCACCGGTATGTCCGTGCTGGAAATCAGCCACCGCTCCAAGGAATATGAAGCCATCAATGCCGAAGCAGAAGCCCTGATTAAGGAATTGCTGGGCGTGCCTGACAACTACCGGGTACTGTTCCTGCAAGGGGGCGCCAGCACACAGTTTGCTGCTGTGCCGATGAATTTGGTGCCGCAGGGCGCCACCGCTGACTACATCCTGACCGGTGCCTGGGCGGAAAAAGCTTATCAGGAGGCCGGGAAATTCATCAGCACCCATGTGGCTGCAAGCACCAAAGAACTCAATTATACGCGCATTCCGGATTCAGATGAAATCAAACTCAGCGAGTCTCCCGCCTATGTTCACCTTTGTTCCAACAACACAATTTACGGCACCCAGTTTCAGTCTTTTCCTGATTTCGGCGCTGTGCCGGTGGTTGCCGATATGTCCAGCGACATTCTTTCCCGCCGCTTCGACGCCTCGAAATTTGCCCTGATCTATGCCGGAGCACAAAAGAACCTAGGCCCTGCCGGTGTAACCGTGGTGATTATCCGCAATGACCTGTTGGAGAAAATTCCCGCCAGCATCCCGACCATGCTGCGCTACGATATTCACGCCAAGAATGACTCCCTCTACAATACCCCGCCTGCCTTCGCCGTATACATGGTGAACCTGGTGCTTCGCTGGCTCAAAAACAGCGGCGGCCTGGAAGTAATGGAGAAGCACAACGCCGAAAAAGGCGGCTTGATTTATAACGCTATAGATAACAGCGGCGGCTTCTACCGCGGTCACGCCGGCAAGGAAAGCCGCTCCCTGATGAATATCACCTTCCGGCTTCCCAGTGAGGATCTGGAGAAAGAGTTTGCCTCTGCAGCCACCAAAGAAGGGATGGTCGGTTTGAAAGGCCACCGCTCGGTTGGGGGCATCCGGGCCTCTGTTTACAATGCCATGAGCCTTGACGGATGCCAGGCCCTCGCCCAGTTCATGGCTGCCTTTCAAAGCAAAAACGGCTGATCCCAGCCGGAATGAATTGATTTTGAGCAAAGAAACTTGTAAGGAGGCCGCCCTGCCAGGGGCGTGCCTCCTTGATTACTTTGTACCAGTTGGGGACGGTTCCCAACTGACTCATTCTTAGCCTTATTGGTGTGTAGCGGTATATAGGGTATCTTCAAGGGTCCAAATTACTGGTCCAGTCTAATCCATTTCGCCCGATATTACCTTAAAAGTTCAGAATATTTAAAAGGTATTTTGTTTAATAATAGCGAATTTTCTACTACTTTATAATAACACTTCAAAGGACTGATAATCTGTGACTCAGCTGTTGGATGAACTGTACAATATTGTAGGCCGGGAACACGTGTACTCTGCCTACAGCGACCGCTACTGTTACACCTACGACGCCTCTTTCTGCACAGTACAGAGCGGAAATTTACCCGCCTTTATCGTCCACCCAGGTTCTGTGGAAGAAGTCTCCCAACTTATGCAACTGGCCAACAGGGAAAAGATTCCGGTCATTCCCCGCGGAGCCGGAAGCAACGTCAGCGGCGGCACCATTCCTGTCAGGGACTGTATGGTTATGGTTTTGACAAGACTGAACCGCATCCTGGAAATAGACTCTCGCAACCTGGTGGCCGTCGTGGAGCCCGGTGTAGTCACAGGGGTGTTTCAGCAGGAGGTGGAAAAATTAGGGCTCTTTTATCCGCCTGACCCGGCGAGCCTCCCGTTTTCCACTCTGGGAGGCAACGCGGCCGAATGTGCCGGCGGCCCCCGGGGGGTAAAATACGGTGTAACCCGGGATTACGTCCTAGGGCTGCAGGTCGTGCTGCCCGATGGACAGATTGTCGAAACCGGGGGGCGCACCTTGAAAAATGTGGCCGGGTATGACCTTACCCGGCTGTTTGTGGGTTCCGAAGGCACTCTGGGTATCATCACCCGTATCACCCTGCGCCTAATCCCCCTGCCGGAAGCCAAGCAGACCATGCTGGCGGTTTATGACAGCGTAGATGGGGCGGCTGAAACCGTTGCCGCAGTCATCTCCGCCGGTATCATTCCAGCCACCCTTGAGTTTCTGGACCAGGTCTACATCAAAAATATTGAGGAATACGCCCATGTGGGTTTTCCGCTGGACGCGGCTGCTGTACTTCTGATTGAAGTGGACGGGGACCCCGCGGTGATTGAAAAACAGGTTGTTAAAATAGAGAAAATCTGCCGTCAGCAAGGCGCCACGCAGGTTAGGGTTGCCAGGACATCCCAGGAAGCGGGAGATCTGTGGCAAGCCAGGCGCGCCGCCTTCGGGGCTTTGGCCCGTCTCAAGCCGACTGTTATCGGGGAGGACGCCACCGTCCCCCGCACGAACCTGCCGGAAATGGTTAAACGGATCCGCCGCATCGCGGAAGAATTCGATGTACTCATAGCGGTTGTAGGCCATGCCGGAGACGGCAACCTGCACGCCACCTTTCTTTGTGACGAACGGGACCAGGAGGAAATGGCCCGGGTGGACCAGGCCATCGCGGCGGTAATTAATGCTGCCCTGGCTCTCCAGGGTACAGTATCCGGCGAGCACGGCATAGGCCGGATGAAATCCGGATTCCTCGCCCGTCAGCTGGGTCCGGCAGCTTTAGGACTGATGCGGAATATTAAGCGCACCCTGGACCCCAATAATATTCTTAATCCGGCTGTGATGTTCGGGGAGGGACAAGAGTGAACTCAGACCTGTCCTACCTGGAAAACGAAATTGTCAAGTGTATCCGCTGCGGCGCCTGCCAAAGCGCCTGTCCGGTTTTCCGCGAGACGGGCAATGAATCCAGCGTAGCCCGGGGCAAGGTACGCCTGCTGCGCTCCGCCCTACAGGGCGAAACTCCGCTCAATCCCGAATTATCCGACCGCATGTCCCTATGCCTGATGTGCAAAGCCTGTACCCCGGTCTGCCCCAGCGGAGTGAAGACCGACAAATTGGTGGCGGGAGCCAGGGCAGCGGCGGTAGCGACCCTTGGTCTTTCCTGGCCGAAACGCCTTGTCTTCCGCGTCGCCCTGAAACAACGCGGGATTTTTCGCTGGGGACTTAAAATGGGCTCTTTGGTGCGAAAACTGCTCTTCCGCCCGCATCCTTCGGGCAGCGGCGTGCTGCCCCGCGTACCCTTGGGCATCGACCGCCGCCGCCTGCTGCAGCCTTTAGCTCCCCACACCTTTGCCGAGGAGTATCAGAAGAGCATGGGGTTCAAAACGGTACCCACAGCCAAACCTGCTGCGGCCCGAGTGGCTCTGTTTACGGGCTGCATGGTGAATTACCTGTATGTGGATACAGGCAAAGCTGTCGTCAGGGTCTTGCGGCGTAACGGAGTAGAGGTGGTGTACCCGGCAGACCAGCACTGCTGCGGCACCCCTGTGCGGGTGAATGGAGACCTGGAAACCGCAGTGGAGATCTCCAAGCACAACCTGGATGTCCTGTACCGCCTCGACGTTGATTTTATCGTCACACCCTGTGCCTCTTGCGGCCTGGCTCTAAAACAGGAATATCCGGAACTCCTGAAGGCTGACCGGGACTATGCCGCAAAGGCAGCGGCTGTCTCCGCCAAAACCAGAGATTTTGCCGAATACATGGTTACCTTACCCGATTGGCAGCAGGGCCTCACGGCACTGCCGGGTATAATCACCTACCACGACCCCTGCCATCTTGCCCGGGGCCAGGGCATCCGCCAGGAACCCCGCTCCTTGCTTCAGGGTATACCCGGAGTGTCCGTAGTGGAACTTATGCCAAAAGAACAGTGCTGCGGCAGCGCCGGCAGCTTCAGCCTGAGCCATCCTGATTTATCCAGGCGGATTGGCGGCCGTCGAATTGACAGCGTTGAGCAGTCAGGCGCAGATACGGTTGTCTCGGGCTGTTCAGCCTGCCTGATGCAGCTGCGGGACGGTATTATCCGCCGCAGGCTCAAAGTGGAAACCGTCCACATCGCTGAACTTCTCGACCGCTCCTACGGCTCTGCCGATTAAGGGTAATACAATGCTTAAAGGGGGATATGCTGTGAAGTACTCCCTACCCTATGGTAAAGGTTCCCTGGAGTTTTCCCTGCCCGTCGGCTCGAATCTCACCACTCTTGAGGCTAATCCCAGCCGTCCCCTGAGCGATATCAGGCAGGCTGTCTTATCCGCCCTGGCATCCCCTATTGGCACTCCTCCTCTGGAGCGGCTGGTACAGTCCGGAGAAAAGGTGGTCATTGTCACCAGCGACATCACCCGGCTTTCTTTCCGAACTGACGCTTACCTGCCTGTGATCTTGGACGTCTTAAACAGCGCCGGCATTCCTGATAACGATATCAGCGTGGTTATGGCCACCGGCACCCACAGGGAGCAGACAGTGGAAGAACACAGGTTGATTGTGGGCTCAGACTCCTATGAACGGGTCCGGGTATTAGATCATCAATGCGAAGCCCCTGATCTGGTGCCCTTAGGGGTTACTTCCCGGGGAACAGAAATAACCGTCAACCGCTGGGTGGCTGAAGCCGACCGCCTGATAGTTACAGGCGGGGTCAGCTACCATCTCCTGGCCGGTTTTGGCGGCGGCCGCAAAAGCCTGGTACCGGGGGTTTGCAGTTACCGCGGCATTCAGCGGAACCACTCCCTGGCCCTTACACCCCAGGGAGTCCACCCTATGGTCTCAACGGGAGTGCTGGATGGAAACCCGGCTGCGGAGGACATGCTGGAAGGGGCCAGGATGTTGAAACCTGACTTCCTCGTGAACGTGGTGGTAAACGAATACCAGGAAATCGTCAGCGTTGTGGCCGGCGAACTTCAGGAAGCCTTTCTGGCGGGCTGCCGCGTGGTTGAGGCAACCTTCGGCGTCAAGATCGCGGCTCAGTCCGACCTGGTAATCGCCAGCTGCGGCGGCTACCCTAAAGATATTCAGCTGTACCAGGCCATCAAGGGACTGGACAACGCAGCTTACGCAATTCGTCCAGGCGCCCCTATCCTGCTCTTAGCCGAATGCTCCGACGGACTGGGTTCCAATGACTTTCTGCGTTGGTTCAACTACGGCGGGCCTGAGGAGATTCAACAGGCCCTGGCTCAGGAGTTCACCATGCCTGGGTTTGTGGCCTTGCGTACCTCTGAGATTTTGGCCGGACACCCGGTCTACCTGCTTTCCGGCCTGGAAGCCCAAACGGTGGAGCGTTTGGGCATGCTCCCCGTGACCAACATGTCCCAGGTCCTGGACCGCATTTTCAACACCCCTGCTGCGGGCAGCGGGCTCCGGGACATATTACTGATGCCCCATGCTTCCCTGACCTTTCCGGTGCTGGGGGGTTAAAGCGATTTTTACCTGGGGGGGAATCACTGTGAACCTTAAGCATCGCATCCTTCCCTATCTCATACTGGTGCTCACAACACTTATCTGGAGTACCAATTTCATTATCGGCAAGGCCCTGACTGGTATTCCGCCTTTACTGCTCGCCACGGCCAGATTCAGCGTGGCTGCAGTTATTTTTGTATTTCTGCTTTATGTTCGCGGCGAAAAAATACCCAGGGGCACGGTCTGGCGCTCAATCTTTTTGATGGGGTTCACGGGAATATTCATCTTCAACCCGCTGCTTTACCTGGGCCTCCACTATACGACCAGCATTAACGCCACAATCATCAACTCTTTTAATCCCTTGATGATTGCCCTGGTGAGTTTCTTTTGGCTAAGTGAAAGACTCTCCAAATTAAAACTATTGGGTCTTGCGCTGTCGATCCTTGGTATCGGCTGGATTGCCATCCAGGGCACCTGGTCCAACCTGGAGAAACTGCAATTTAACTCCGGCGACCTGCTGATAATTCTGGACACTTTGGTTTGGGCAATCTATACCGTTGTTATCAAGCGGGCTGCGGATAAGCTGACCACCGCCCAAAGCGCTGCATTTCCAATATTTGCGGGTCTGCTCTTTTTGCTGCCCGCAACAGCTGTGGAAAATATATATCAGCCTCTCCCCTCCCTATCCCTCAGCGTAGGAGTGGCCTTAGTGTATCTTGGCCTGTTTCCCTCGGTGGTTGCCTATTTGCTCTGGAACCGGGCGGTAGCCGAGGTTGGTCCCACCCAGGCGGGAATATTTTATAACCTTATTCCTGTTTTTAATATTCTGTTGGCTCTCCCGCTTCTGCACGAACAGCTGCTGCGCTACCACGTCATCGGCGGCCTGTTCATCATTACCGGTATCATCCTTGCCTCCGTCCCCACCCCAGACCGGGGCGATAAGGTGCCTTCACCGGATCACTAACCGAGCCACTATTAATCAAAGAACTTTTGTCCATTATGTCTCCATTACGGGTGTTCCTTGATGAAAAATCATTTGCCATTTTGTTTGTATTCTTTTCCACTTGAAACAGAACCCCTTGCGGTGTCCGCAAGGGGTTCTCCTTTAATGGGCCGCGCTGAATTCCCTTTTTATCTTGTGCAGCAGTCTTGTATCCGTCAAAACATCCACTACCGTCAGGGCCAGGGCCTTGGCCGCCAGGACTGCCAGCCGGCCGCCCTCCTCGGAAAGCGCCACAGTC
>JAJYNB010000021.1 GCA_021786555.1 Bacillota bacterium
AAGGTACCATAGGCCAAGTGAACTATGCTGCTGCCAAGGGCGGAATCAATGCTCTCACCTTCGCTGCTGCCAGAGAGTTGGCCGCCAAGGGCATTACCGTAAACGCTATCTCCCCGTTCGCAGAAACAAAAATGACCACTAAAATTGCCACCGACCCAAAATTAAGTGCGAAGTACCTGGAAAGAGTCCCCATGGCACGTTTTGGCCAACCAGAGGAAATGGCTCCGGCTGTAGTGTTCCTCGCCTCGCCTGAAGCGGGCTATATCACCGGCCAGATTCTCTGTATCGATGGCGGAATGATCATGAGGTAACTCAGGGGCAAGACTTTGAGGTCGGAATTCAGAAGACAGGAGTCAGGAGTCAGAATGTGAGAGTGTGTTTTCAGTCTTGAAGTATTCTGAAGTACTTACTACTGGATTTTGAATACTGCAAATAATCGCAGATAAGAAGTCAGGACTCGGACGTTAGAGTCAGAATGAGAGAAATGTTTATGAGTCTCAAAGTATTCTGAATTCTGACTACTGACTCCTGACTACTCGAACAGTAAGGAGGGTCAGGATTGAACGAAGTAGTTATTGTCAGCGCTGTCAGAACTCCCATAGGCACCATCGGCGGGACCCTGAAAGATATCCCGCCGCAGGACTTGGGCGGGATTGCCATCCGGGAAGCGGTCGCTCGGGCGGGCATTTCGGCGGACCTGGTGGAAGAAGTCATTATGGGCTGGTCCCGTCAAACCACAGAAGCTTCCAATATCGCCCGGGTATGTTCCTTGTTGGCGGGTATTCCGGAAGAGGCAGCAGCCTTTACCGTACACCGCCAGTGCGCTTCCGGCCTTCAGGCTATCAGCAACGGTACCCAGCAAATCCAGACCGGCCGGGCGCAAGTAGTGGTGGCAGGCGGCACAGAAAGCCTCAGCCGCGCTCCCTATTATCTGAAAAACGCCAGGTACGGCTATGGCGCCGGGGACGGAGTTCTGGTTGACTCCCTGACTGAAGCAGGCCCCGGCGGACAGCCTCATTCCATCTATGGCAGCGTATCCATGGGAGACACTGCGGAAAACGTAGCGGAGCAGTTCAACATTTCCCGCGAGGACCAAGACAAGTTTGCGATGCAGAGCCAGGAAAGGTGCCAGAGATCTCTCAAGTCTGGCATATTCAAGGCGGAGATAGTGCCTGTGGAGGTCAAAACCCGTAAAAGCACCATAATTTTCGATACGGATGAGAACCCAAGGGAAACTTCTCTGGAAAAACTGGCTTCCCTCAAGCCGGTGTTTAAGAAAGGCGGCAGTGTTACGGCCGGGAATTCCTGCGGACGCAACGACGCGGCTTCGGCAGTAGTGCTGATGTCAGCCGATAAAGCTAAAGAACTGGGAATCAAGCCCATGGCGCGGATTGTAACCGACGCAGCGGTTGGGGTCCCGCCGCAAATTATGGGAATCGGCCCAATACCGGCGGTGCGCAAGGCTCTGAAACAAGCCAACCTCACCCTGGCAGACATTGATCTGATTGAACTCAACGAAGCCTTTGCTTCTCAATCCCTGGCTGTTATCAGGGAGCTTGGCATGGATATGGAAAAGGTTAATGTGAATGGCGGGGCCATAGGCCTGGGCCATCCGATTGGTGCCACAGGGGCCAGGCTGATGACCACACTGCTCTATGAGATGGGCAGGCGCAAAGCGCGTTACGGCATGGTTACCCTGTGCATTGGCGGCGGGCAGGGCATGGCGACGATTGTGGAAGGAATCTATTAGGCTGGCTGAGTTCCGGGTGAGGTGATAACTGTTGCGGAAGAAGCAGGTTCTGATGGCTTTCAACAAGTCCAAGCAGCAGGAGATTGAGGTTATCAACACTTTTCTTACTCAAATATATTCCACCCTGGACAGCATCAAGCTTGATATCAGCTCGGGCCAGGTCACTTCTCACAGTAAGCTTGGTCAGCTGCAATCCTCAATCACAAATGTGATAAGCAGCGTGTTAAACATCGAGTACCTGCCCCTGGAGAGCTTTGCCAGGCAGGTGGGGCTGAGGCCGGACACGGTGCGCAGGAAGCTTAATAACGGGGAAGTGCTTGGGATAAAGCTGCGCAACAAATGGTACGTTCGCCGCTCCGAACTCTGGCACTTTCAGGAAGCAGAGCAAGACTCATAGGGCGCACAGCTGGTCAGAATTCAGAAGTCAGAAGTCAGAAGTCAGAATTCTGAATGCAAAATCTAAGCTAGGAATTAAAGGCCGGGAGTCAGGATGAAGGAATCAAGAGTCAGAATGAGCGAACCCTAGTTATTCTGACTCCTGACTCCTGACTCCTGAATTCCTGACCCATAAAAATTACTGGAGGGATTACTAATATGTGTCCACGTTTTACGGGTAAACCAGCAGATTCCTTCGATTTTAAAGAGATAATTTATGAAAAAAAGAACTGGGTAGCCACGGTAACCATTAACCGTCCCCACGTGTACAACTCTTACAGCACTTTGACCTTGCAGGAGATGACCGAGGCCTTTAAAGATGCCAGCTGGGATGACAGTGTTGCCGTCATAGTGCTGACAGGGGCGGGAGAGAAAGCCTTCTGTACCGGCGGTGATGTCAAAGAGTATGCCGAAGACTACACCGTTAAGCCCAGAGACTACTGGAAGTGGATGGGTGTGTTTGTGGAAGCCCACGATACCCTCCGCAACTGCGGCAAGCCCGTTATCGCTAAGATTA
>JAJYNB010000328.1 GCA_021786555.1 Bacillota bacterium
ACCCAAAAGGTCGTAATTGTTTCGTGGGGATTAAGTCAGGTTTCGCAGTTTTAAGTGAATTTTTCCCCGTTATGTAATTGGAAAAATTTGGCTATAATTAAGACGGCGCCAAATTGTACCGGTTTGGGGGGATTCAAACTGCGGGTCTATTCCAACAAGGGGATTATCATCGCCACGCTTGTATTTTTCGTTCTGAGCACTTTGGATGCTGTACTTACCCTCTGGGGATTGAACCTCAACGTTATTCGGGAAGCCAATCCGGTCATGCGGGTATTGATCGCCAAATACCCCGAGCTGTTTCTGATGGTGAAACTGCTCACTCCGGTAGTGCTCGGGCTATACTGTTGGTGGAACCGCTACACCGACCGCCGCCTGGTGACCTACGCCCTGGGAATTGCCGTAGGAATCTATGTTGTGGTGAGCCTTTTTCACCTCTACTGGATAGTCCTGTACAAGATGAGTTAAGATAGGAGAATTGAGGGGAGTTAAGATGGCCAAATCAACTGTGTCAATTGTTAAAGTTAAAGATGTTTATGAATCGCTGCAAGAGAGCCTGGCCCTGTGCGATGGACTGGCCGGGCTAAAAACCGGGGACAAGATTCTGATTAAACCGAACATTGTCAGCTGGGATTTCGACCTGCCATTTCCTCCGTTTGGGGTAGTGACCACCAGCGCCGTAATCGGGGCTTTGGTTCGTATCCTGGCAGAACATGGTTTTCGCGATATTACAATTGGCGAAGGTGCCGTTACAAACGCAAAGCCGCAAGGCGATGCTGTCTTTGCGGCCTTAGGATATTTAAAGCTGCAGGAGCGCTATGGGGTTAAATTAGCTGATTTTAATCAGGAAGAATTTTTACCCACCGATTATGGGGATGGATTTGTCTTAAATATCGCCAAACGGGCTCTGGAAGCTGACAAGATCATCAACGTGCCGGTGTTAAAAACTCATAACCAGGCTAAAGTGTCCTTAGGAATTAAGAATCTCAAAGGGTGTCTCAACAGAAAGTCCAAACAGTTTTGCCACGGCCTGGGGGACGAGGAGCTTAGCCTGACTTTTCCCCGCATAATAGAAAAGCTGCCGGTCTCCTTGACCATCATCGACGGTCTTTTCACTCTGGAAAGAGGGCCGGCGCCTACCGGCAAGGCATACAAAAAGGACCTTTTGATCTCTTCCCGCGATTCGTTTGCCTGCGATCTGGTGGGGGCGGAGATTTTGGGGTATAACGCTGAAGAGGTGGCCTATCTGGTAAACTATGCTACGCGTCACGGCTATAGCCTGGATCCGGCTGATTACGGGATAAAAGGGGAGAGCATCGCCGACCAGCGGGAATTTGTTGACTTTGACTGGGAGTGGACGGAAGAAGATACGGGCCCGGTCGGGTTCAAAAAACGTGGGATTACCGGGCTGGTGATCCGCAAATACGACAGCAGCCTGTGCACGGGCTGCTCTGTACAATACAATCCAATGTTAATGCTGCTGTCGTCGGCTTTTAAAGGGCAGCCATTTCCGAACGTGGAGGTAGTAACGGGTAAACAACAATTGGGGTCTGCTGGTTTTGACACCACGGTTCTGTTTGGCAAATGTGCCTGTCATTATAACAAAGATAATCCCAACATTAAAAAAGCGATTAGACTATGGGGATGTCCCCCTGACATGGAGAAGTTTGCAGAGGAACTGGCCAAAGAGGGAATAGAATGCAATTACAACGAGTATGTGCGCTTCCGTCATTACTTGCTTGACCGCTATAAAGGCGAAGAGGGTTTTGATTTATCCTACTGGTCGGTGGAATAGGAGGACGCACAATTTTCCGCGTCAGGTACAAACACGGTCTAAGGAAACAGTGAAGTTTTTTGACACGCTGCGGGCCCTGGGCTAAAATAATAGCTGCAAACTTTTTTCTGGGAGGATTACGTGGAGAACATTATCACATTGCAGACTATGGAAAAGCTGGAAAAGTTACGCCTTTGCCTTAAACAGCTTGGCTCCGGGGTAGTGGCTTACTCGGGTGGGGTAGATAGTACTTTTTTGCTTAAAATAGCTTTTGAGGTGTTAGGGGACAAGTGTCTGGCGGTTACTGCCTCCTCAGAAACCTATCCTAAGGCGGAATTGGAGGATGCTATAAGAACGGTTGAAATGGTTGGGTCCCGCCATATGCTGATTGAGACGGAAGAATTGCACAACGAGCAGTTTGCCAGCAACCCACCCGAGAGGTGTTATTTCTGCAAGAGCGAGCTGTTCGGCAAATTAAGCCGGATTGCCCGGGAAAACGGGATAGAATATGTTTTGGATGGGGCTAACGCTGATGACGTAACCGATTACCGGCCGGGAATGAAAGCGGGTCATGAGCTGGGAGTCCGCAGTCCGCTGCAGCAGGCCGGGTTGGGTAAGGATGAAATCAGGCTGTTGTCCAAGGAAATGGGCTTACCGACTTGGGATAAGCCTTCCTTCGCCTGCCTGTCCTCGCGATTTCCCTATGGGCAGCGTATCACCGTAGACAAATTGAACCAGGTCGACCAGGCGGAGCAGTTCCTGCGAAATTTAGGTTTTCGCCAATTTCGGGTGCGGCACCATGAAAGCATTGCCCGTCTGGAAATTCCCAGGGAGGACTTTGGGACGATTACCGGCCCATTACTGGACGTTATAGTGCAGAAGCTGAAAGACCTGGGCTTTACTTACGCTACC
>JAJYNB010000418.1 GCA_021786555.1 Bacillota bacterium
TGCTGCCCGCGAATTGGTGTTAGCCCGCAGAGGGGCAAGTGAAGAGGCATTCCGCTTGAATACCATTTTGGATTGGGCCTATGAGGGGATAGTTGCCGTAGATGAAACCGGAGCAGTAACCTTGTTTAACCGCGCAGCGGAAAAGTTTTTCAACCTGAAGGCTGAAGCGGTGACAGGACGAAATTGCCGGGAAGTTTTGCCTGCGGCAAAACTCCACGAGGTCTTGGCGAACCACGAACCCGCCCTGGGAGAAGTTGTTCAGGTTGGTAACGCTAAGGTTGCGGTCAACCGGGTACCCATCATGAGCGGCTCTCAGATATCCGGAGTTGTAGCAAACTTTCAAGAGGTTCAGGCCATTCAAGATATTGAGGAGAAGATTAGAAAGGAACTAACCAGCAAGAATTCCGGGGTGCGGTATTGTTTCGCAGACATCAAAGGCCACAGCGCATCCATGCAGGCTGCGGTAGGCCTCGCGCAAAAATACGCTTGTACTGATGAGACAGTCTTGATTTTGGGGGAGAGCGGCAGCGGTAAAGAAATGTTTGCTCAGAGTATGCATGGCGCCTCAAAAAGGAAGGAAAAAACTTTCATCGCCATCAACTGTGCTGCCATTCCAACCACTTTGTTGGAGAGCGAATTGTTTGGTTATTGCGAAGGGTCCTTTACCGGCGCGCGCAGAGGTGGCAAGCCCGGTCTGTTTGAATTGGCCCACAGGGGAACAATTTTTCTGGATGAAATAGGCGAAATGCCCATGGAAGTCCAGGCAAAGCTCTTGCGTGTAATCCAGGAAAAAGAGGTACGCCGGGTCGGCGGAGAAAAGCTGGTCCGGGTGGATGTGCGCATCATTGCTGCCACGCATCAGGACCTATATGAATTGGTCGATTCAGGTCGGTTTAGAAAGGATTTGTTCTATCGTCTGGATGTTTTGCATCTGACGGTACCGCCGTTGCGGGAACGCAAGGACGATGCCCCATACCTGGCTATGGAGATTCTGAAACAACATTCGGAACTATCCGCCAGGCAAAAGCGGGTCATTACCGCTACAGTATCTGGCAGGAACGATTACCAGTGGCCTGGCAACGTCAGGGAATTGGAAAACATCGTCAGCCGCTTGGCAGTCTTAACCAGGGGGCTGAGCGAGCCGGAGTCTATTGCGCAAGCGAGACAGATGTTCAACCAGCACTGCGGCAGCAAGGCCGGGCGTTTGCCCCAGCACAAGGACATTCAAGTTAACCTTCTCATGGAAGGCAGCCTGAAGGAAATCATCATTGATGTGGAAAAGCAAGTGATACGCCATACCCTGGAGCTTTGTGGAGGGGACCGCAGCAAAGCTGCCAACAAGTTAGGCATTGGACGCACGACCCTTTGGCGCAAACTGGAAGAAGGGCATAGTGAGCCGGCTTACACAAACTAATTCAATAAAACCCTTGACAATGCTTGAGGCTGGTGTCAGAATATAAAAAAATGCGAAATGGACGATGAGAGGGAATAGTACATTTTCCGTGCCGTTACAGAGAACTGCCGGCTGGTGCAAGGCAGTGATGGCAGGAGTATGGAACTCTCCCTCGAGTAGCCGACCGAAAGTGCAGCAAAGTAGGCTCGGACGGAGCTTCCACCGTTAACAGGAAGGGGATATCGGGTACTTGCCTGGTTTTTTACTTTGGTTGCTGCCTCGTATCTGCTAAGGGAACGGCTCTTTTCAGCCGTTAATTTTGGGTGGTACCGCGAATTAACCTTTCGTCTCAAAGCGAGGCGAAGGGTTTTTTATTTTTTTGGGGGGTGGTTCTGCGGTGGAATCTGACCTTGGTGGTCTTAGCAGGCTGGAATTTTCAAGGAGGGATTTAAGATGCGCAAACTCTATGTTTTTGACACCACTCTCAGAGACGGAGAACAGTCCTTGGGTATTACCCTAAACGTAAAGGAAAAATTAGAGATTGCCCGGCAACTGGTGAATTTGGGTGTAGATATTATCGAGGCCGGGTTTCCCGCCTCCTCGCCGGGGGATCAGGAATCGGTAAGCACCATTGCCCGTGAAATTAGAGGAGTTACAATCTGCGGCCTTACCAGGGCGGTACAAGGGGATATCGATATATGTGCCCAAGCGTTACGCCAGGCTGAAGCTGCCAGAATCCACACCGGCATCGGCGTGTCCCCCATTCACATGCAAAGTAAGCTCAAGCTGACTCCGGACCAAGTAATAGATCAGGCAGTCTCGGCCGTCAGGTACGCCAAGAAGTACGTCAGTGACGTGGAATTCTATGCTGAGGATGCTTTTCGCAGCGATCCAAAGTTTTTGGCCAAGGTGCTGGAACAGGTTATTGCTGCCGGGGCAACAGTCATAAATATTCCGGACACCGTCGGATACGCAAGTCCCTGGGAATACGGAGAACTCATCTCTTTTCTGATTGAAAGCGTAAAGAATATCGATCAGGTAGCAGTGAGCGTTCACTGTCACAACGACTTGGGGATGGCTACTGCCAATGCGCTGGCTGGGATTAAAGCCGGCGCCAGCCAGGTGGAGGGGACAATAAACGGCATCGGCGAAAGAGCAGGCAACACTTCTTTGGAAGAAGTAATTATGGCTATTTACACCCAACGGCAAGGTTATGGACTTGAGAGCAGAATCAATACCAGGGAGATCTCGGCCACCAGCCGGCTGGTTTCCAGAATTACCGG
>JAJYNB010000135.1 GCA_021786555.1 Bacillota bacterium
CAAAACAATAGCCAGGCCCGCTGCCGCCAAAAGGCCCATGGGCAGCAGAATATCCCGCTTGGGGACAAGAATTGCCAGGGCCGCGAGCACACAAGCAAGGGTCACAATACCGCTGCGCGAGAGAGTAACAGCCAGACCCCCCAGGAGGGCAAACAAGCTCGCATAATAGACAGCCTTCCGGGAACTCCCTTTAGCCGTTAACTGCAAAACCAGGTTGGCTGTAATCGCCAGTACCAGGTAGCGGGCAAAAATATTGGGGTCGACGAAAGTGGCATTGACGCGGGCAATCTGTCCTTCCGCCAGGCTGGAATGCCAAATGAAGCGCCGGGTCGCCGCTTCATACAGGGCCAGGGGCACCAAAGCCAGTCCTACCCAGTGCACTGCCTGAAACACCCTGCGCACCTGAGTCCCGTCAATCAGGACCCCCAGGCCTAGGAATAAGGCAAACAGGGAGAGCAGGCGGATTACCTCCAGCACAGTCTGGCCCCGCCCGATTGAGTAGATAACACTGAAGGCTCCCACGCCGATGTATATCAAGACGGCAATGCTTAAGGGCTGGCGCAGCAACCGCCTGAAGCCGGCGCGCCGCTCCCTGCTCCGCCACAGCTGATAAAGCGCCGCAGCGAATACACCCATGGTTACGAGCCGGGTCAGGGATACAGTCCCCAGCTCCCTGCCCAAAAGGTGCAGGGACGGGTAAAATTCAGTGGAAATATCAAAGGCGATAGCTGCTGCCAGCAGGCTCACCAGGGTACCCGGCCGTTTCCAGGCCAGATAGAGAATAACCAACAGAGAAAGGAGCAGTGCTAAAATCTTAACCAGCGGCAAATTAACTCTCTCCTTTAACTTTCACGTAAATCACAGGCTGAGCCTGCAAATCAATAAAACCCGCACCCGGCTCATAGGGCGCCGAGGCAGACTCCACTTCCTCCGGGGCGATGTGAAACCTGATGCGCAGAGGCGGAAGAGGCGGCTCCGGCGCCGGCCCGGCGCACTCCAGCACCCAGTTCCGGGCGCTTTCCCGCCGCACAGTCACCCGGCAGCTGCGCCGCGCCGCAAACCAGGCTAAAACATCCCGCGGCAGGGCAATCCAGGCTTGGTCCTTTTGAGCGTCTTCAACCAGCCGCTCATATACTTCACCCCAAAAGCGGGGCGCGGCAAAACTTTGATTGTGCCATAAGAGGCTCACCGCCCCGCCCAGTTTTCTGGCCCAGTCCAATACCTGACCGGCCTTGGCGCAGGCATCGCCCCGGCTTAAGCCGCCGTGCTCCTCCCCCAGGAGCGCCCCGTCCTGGATATGCAGGGGGAGCTCCCACAGCCTGCCGCAGTTCAAAGGGTGATAGGGCTGCAGGGTACCGGCGCGGAAGCCGGCTACCTCGTTAAAGCCAAAAGTGGAATCATACAGGAAGCCCGCCTGGTCCATACAGCTGAAGGAAGCGGGGGCGTTGAAATACAGCCAATGCATCCTGACGCCCAGATCGGTGCGGCCTGTGAGGCCGCATATTTGTTCGAACTCACTGCGGGCTTCTGCCGTACTGTGCCAGGCGTCGATGCCGTGGACTCCTACCTCCCATCCCTGCTGCTCCAGTTCCTGCAGGAGGCTTGCTTTTTCACTCACCTTATAATAGGATGCCCGGTTAGCCGGCGCCATGCCCGCCACCCTGCCGTGTCCCGGCGTTGAGGCAAAAGGCATAAAGTAGAGGCTGGACCTCACATCCAGGCGCTGTTCGATAGAGCGCAGCCGGGCGAGGGATTTCTGCCAGCAGTCTGTGCCCAGGCCTAACCTGGCGGCCCCGGTCCTGAACATTTCCCACAGCGTTTGCGCAAATTCACCCCGGCTGATTTTCCCGGCCCGCCGGCGGCGCCAGTTGACGATGGAACTGCGGTAATAATAACCCAAAAAGGTGCGCCCCAGCGGCATCTCTTTCAGACTCAGAATGTCAATATCATGAGTCAGCGCCATTGCATAGGGATGTCCCCATGGCAGGGGAGGAACCTCCGCCCAATGTCTCAACTCCCGCCCCAGGATGTTTCGCACCTGCTGCAGCATTTCATCCAGCCGGGGAACCTGGGCTTCCTCCTCAGCCTGGCCCTCTGACAAAAGCCTGGAGGCTGCCTGACCCAAGGCGAAGGGCAGTTTGATCTGCTGCAGGTCAGGGTTTTCTCCTGACACCTCTCCGCACACCAGGACCACCGGGCTGCCGCTCAGGCCGGCCAGATCAATTCCGTCCGCGATTATCACCCGGGCCGCGGCGTTATCCCAGGCGAAGCTTACGCCAAGCAGGGCTTCCAGTTCACTATAAACCTTTTTTAGAGATCCGGCTACGCAGCAGCCGATTTCAGCCGCAGCGGCTGAAGACACTCCCTCGCTCATAAACCGTACCTGTCCATAGCCGAGACGATTTCCTCGCTGGCCTGTCCGCTGCCGTACAAATCAGGCACATAGCCGGGCAGCGGCGCCTGTTGAAACCGCTCCACAGCCTGAACAATCTTCTCAGGATTTGCTCCGGCCAGGACATTCCAGCCTGTATTCAGGGTCTCCACCCATTCTGTCTCATCACGCAGAGTTACGCAAGGCACCTGACTGAAGTAGGCCTCTTTTTGCACCCCTCCCGAGTCTGTGAGAATAATGCTTGCCCCTTTTTCCAACATCACCATTTCCAGGTACCCCACCGGCTCGATGATTTGGACGTTAGCCGGAACTATGGCCCCGCTGTTTTCCAGCACCTTTCTGGTCCTGGGATGAAGGGGCAGCACTATCCGGCCCGTGATCTCAGCAAAGGCCTTAAATATCCCCTGCAGCCGCGAGGGGTTATCCGTATTTTCCGCCCTGTGGATGGTGGCCAGCAGGTAGGATCCCGGTTCCAGGCCCAGGGGCGGCCGGGTCTCTGCCAGACGACCGGTATGAAACAAAAAGGCGTCAGCCATCACATCTCCCGTACGGACCACCCCCTTGGTGATCCCCTCCTGGGCCAGGTTGCTCACTGCCTGATCCGTGGGACAAAACAGCAAGCTTGAAACATGGTCTGTCAGGACCCGGTTGATCTCTTCCGGCATCAACTTGTTGAAACTGCGCAGGCCTGCCTCCACATGCGCCACAGGGATATGCAGTTTGGCAGCGGCCAAAGCGCCTGCCAGGGTTGAGTTGGTATCACCGTAAACCAATACCCAGTCCGGCTTTTCCGCCAGCAGGATTTCCTCCACCCCTGCCAGCATTTCCCCCGTTTGTGCGCCGTGCCCCTTTGAGCCGATGCCCAACATATAGTCAGGTGCGGGGATGCCCATTTGTTCAAAAAACACGTCTGACATGCCGTGGTCATAGTGCTGTCCGGTGTGGACCAGCTTTTCCGTATGCTTCAGGCGCAGAGTCTTTGACAGCGGCGCTGCCTTGATGAATTGCGGCCGCGCCCCCAGTACTGTAACAACCCTCATGATCTCAACTCCTTAGCTTGACTAGGCGCAGCCCCCGCTGCTGAACGTAGGTGCCAATGCGGCGAAAATCGCGGTCCAGGCCAATCAGCAGCAGCAAGTAAACAATTCCGGCCGCGGCAGCAGAGATTAATGGGTGCAGATTGCGCAGCAAGTAGGCTGCCAGGGCCATAACCAGGGTAGCCACGACTATATTGGGGAGCTGGCGCAGCAGTCGTATGCGGTATACATTTCTGCGCACCACCCAGAAATAGGCTGCAAAGACAAAGAGTTCGGTTAGCAAAGTGGCGATGCTCGCTCCGTAGATGCCGTACTTCGGTATTAAGACAAGGTTGATCAGCACATTTCCCAAGGCCGCGATCCCCTGGACCCAGGTTCTCTGCCACTGCCTGTTGGTGGTTGTCAGCACATCCCCCAGGGAGAAACTCAGGCATTCCAGGGCAAAAAACCAGCTGAGGAGCATCAGGACCGGCACAGATTCCGGGAACCGGTGGGCGTAAAGCCAGCCCAAAAGGGGCTTGGCCAGCACAAACATCAGCACACTGCCCGGAATTCCTATGGCGCTCAGCACTTTGAAAATCTTTTCGATAGTTTCCTGGTGCCGGGCCTGGCTGGTAACACCGAGCTGGAACAGGATAGGGTAGAGAACACTGGTACCACGCCCGGGATAAACAAGGTGATGGATATCAGCCTGTAGGCCGCCGAATATACGCCCACTTCAGCAGGAGTGCGCATAATAGAGAGCATCACCGAATCTATCTGAAAATAGATATTATAAAAAATATAGGCAATGCCGAAGGACAGGCCGTGGCGCAGCATCCAGGACATGCGCCGCAAATCGACTTTCAGTTTCAGCTCACGCACAGCCAGAAACAGCAGGACCGTCATGAGAATATTTGTCCCCAGGTGGGTTAAAGTAATCATCACTACGTTGCCGCCCGCCAGCAGGACCCCTATGGTCAAAGCACCGATCAGGAAAGTGGAGAGAAATTGATAAGCAGCGGCCTTATACATCTGCTGTTTAGCCTGAAAATAGTTATAGAATGTAGCCTGCAGGGCGTTTAAACCGCTGGAAACCCCCAGGATCACAACCATGCTCCGGATTGAAAGGTTGTACCCGGCTGGGTGCATCAGCCACAGCATCAGGACATAAACCCCGGCCGCCGTGAAGGTTTTGAACAGCAGTGTGGTACCCAGGTAGACCGGCAGGACACTTTCGTCCCTGGAGCCTTCCTGTACCATTAACTGGCTCAGGCCAAAGTCGGTGAACAGGATAAATGTGGATACAAAGGCGTAGGCGGAACTGTATTCGCCAAAGGGCTCCTTGCCTAGATAGCGGGTGACCGCAATGCCCACAATAGCAGCAATAGCCTTGGACAGAACCGAAGCTATGCCCAAGGCGGCTGTGTTTTTAAGTACAGGTCGGAGTTCCACTGCGCTTACCTCTCCAGTCTGCCACTACCGTCTGATAAAGGGCAAAGGTCTGCTGAGCGTTGTGCTCCCAGCTGAATTTGTCCCAGGCCAGCTCCCTGCCGCGTTTTCCCATCCCGCGGCGGAGGTCAGGACTTCCCGCCAGGGTGAGGATTGCCTGGGTAAGAGAGTGCGGGTCACGGGGCGGCACGGCAATGCCCACAGGCTCAGCCTGCAGAATCTCGGCAATGCCCTCCCCTTCAGTACCTATGATTGGCTTGCCATGAGCCATAGCCTCCAAATAAACCACCCCGAAGGCTTCACGCCAACTGGGTAAGACAAAGACGTCACACTCTGAGATCTGCTGCATGGCCTCGGGGTGTGGCAGGCTGCCCAGGAACTCCACATGGTTTTCCAGGCCCAATTCCCGCACCATCCCCTGCAGCTTCTGCTGCTCAGAACCCTCACCCACAATCCTGTACAACACTTGAGGAAATTGGCGGATCACTTCCGCCAGGCTCTGCAGCACTACCGCGTGGCCCTTGTCCGGACGCAGAAAGCCCACAGACAATAGAATGATCCGGCTGTCGGCCCTTGGTTTCTCTTCACGCACAGCGGCAAGATTGATCCCGTTATAAATCACCTGGAATTTATCCAGGGGCACCCCCCAATTCTCCAGGCCGGAGCCGGTCTGCAATTTCCGGCTGACCAGAATCACCTTTGAGGCTTGCTGCAGGGTAGAGCGGACACTTGAGGCACAAAGTTTGCTGCGGTGTACGGTATAGGCAAAGTCCTGCCCGTGAATAGTCACGACCACCGGCAGTGAGTACCTGCGCGCCAGCTGTAAGGCTGCCGCTCCGTCCGGATGAGCCACATGGGCGTGGATCAGGTCAATACCCTGATTCACTATGCGCTGAAACGCGGCTTTCATGCCCAGCGCAAAGGTCCAGGGATAAAACTCGAACAAAGCTGAGCGGGGAAACTCCAAAACACGCGGGTGGTAAACCTTGACACCCCTCTGAGTCTCAACCTGCGGGACATCAGGATATCCTCCCCATTTAGTGTAACCCCCCAGTAGCTCCGGCACCCAGGGTACAGGGGCCAGCACAGTGGGCTCTGCTCCGGCCCGCGCCAGCGCCTCAGCCTGGTGCTGGACAAATATCCCGCTCAGGGGGCTCACCTTGTTAGGATACATGTGGGAGATGATCAATACCCGCATTCACTGTTCTTCCTTCGCAATGCCTTGGTAGATTCTTAAGAGCTTTGCCTGCTCCCTTTCCCAGGTATATTCGCGGTGAAACCCGTCCCAGCCGTTTTGCCCGAACTCCAGCGAGCTCTCCGGGTCCTCAATCAGGCGGGAGATGCTCTGGGCCAGTGCCGCATGGTTTCCCGCCTCAAACAGTACGCCGCACTTATTCTTGCTTATAATTGACTCAATATAGCCAAAGTCAGAGCCGATTACCGGCAAACCGGCTGCCATATACTCCAGGAGCTTTATTGGAATCGCCTTTTGGTAATTCAGCGTGGGCAGTAAGGGAACCAGGGCAATCCCGCTCTCTTCCAGCACTCGCGGCACCTCTTCGTAAGGTATCTTGCCCCGCAGCTTCACGTTGCCGCGCTGCAGCCATGCCTCCAGGTCCGCAAACTCGGCGCTCAGGTCCTCTGTTTCCGCCGGGCCCACCAGCTCGCACACCGCTTCCGGATGGACCTGGGTGACCAGGGCCATGGCCCTGAGGATTACTTCCAGCCCGCGTTCCCGGTTGATGCCGCCCAGATACAAAATAACCGGGGCTTTCGGCTTTTCCGGTCTTGGCAAAGTAAACTGGCTCTCGAGCGGATAATTATGCAGTACTTCCACCAACGGGTTCACCCTTTGGAATTGGCCCGCCATATGGCTGTTCACGGTGATTACCGCATCAAAGAAACGGGCGGAGAATTTCTCCAGCTTATCAAACAGATGCGCGGCCAGATAGCGCAGTGGTCTTGGCAGCCAATACCTGGTCATGAGGCTGTCCCCATAGTATTCATGCACATCGTAAATTACCCGTGCGCGCCTCTGCAGCAGCATCCCCACCGGAATCAAGTCCGGGTCATGGAAATGGTATACGTCAGCCCGCTCCAGTTTTGCCGCCCTGTAGATATCCCGCAAGCGGTAAACCCGCTCCCGGCGGGAGCGAAAAGGCGGCACAGCGCGAATCCGGATGCCGTCTCTAAGCTGGTTTTGGGTGTGGGGAGCAATAATGACAACTTCATTCCCCGCCATCTCAAGGCTTTTCGCCTCTTTATGAAAAATGCGTTCATCAAAGGGGGAGTGAGCGGTGGTCAAAATGCAAACTTTCACGTCTTTTTACTCTCCATGCCGTACATAAGGCCCATCAGCCCGGCGAAAATCGTCATCAACTGCAGGTTGTACAGGACTCCCGCTGTGATGTTATAGATTAAGACAGCTATGGTGGAGGCTGAAAACGCTATGCCAAGAATAGCCCTGCTGCCCTGAGCTTTGGAATTCCTCCAGGCAATGCGGCACGGCTTGATAAAGAACCAAAGATACACCAGCAGGCCCACAATGCCGTAACGCCGGGTGATTAACAGATACTCGTCATCCACCAGGGTAGTCATGCTGGTCTTGGCTGTGCCCCAGCCAAAAATCGGGGATTGCTTTATGGCCGTCAGCGTATCCGCTGACCGCAGCAGGTGCCCCTGCGCCGACGTACTGGTCTGAAGGTGGAGGCCCTCATTTATGCGCGCGGCGAGGTCCCTGGGTGAGGTCACAAACAATGCGACGGTCACCAGAAACAAAATAGCGACTTTTAGCAGTATTTCCTTTTTCCACTTCTTCTTAGCCATTGCCCAGATACTGACAACCACAAGCCCGATGGCGGTAGTGACAAGAGCCGTCCTGGAAATAGTCATATAGGCCAGCTTAATTGCCAATCCAGCTATCACAAGGGGCACAAGCGATTTTTTTATGCTGGGGTGGTACACATAATAAAAAGATGAGGCAAACATAATCACAATTACCGTGAAAATGCCGAATACATTGGGATTGTCAAAGGTGCCAAGCACCCTGGGCGGATTGGCGTTTACCAGGTTGTCCAGATGGGACGGCGCCAATAGGGGGGTGAGCCATGCGTTCATGTTCGCCAGGTTCAAAAACTGGCCCCAGGCAATTATCACGATCAAGCCAAAGATTATAAGGAAAGCCTTTTTCAGTGACGGATAATTTTCCTCCGCGTTCATGCTGACCACCAGGGTCATCACCAGGTAATATTTGGTCAGGGTAACCAGTTCCATCAGGTCGCGCAGGCCAAAGGAGGTCCCGAGGGCGATAGCCGCGTAGATGTTGGAAACGGCAATAGCAGCCAGAAACAGCAAAAACGTCCGGTTTATGGCCCGCATTCCCGCAAGCCGCTGCGCCGCGGCCAGGAACTCAAGCCTGGCGCCTTTAGCCAAAAAATACAGGAAGTTAAGGCCGAAGGCCCCGAAAATCAGTGCTTCGTCAAGCCGGATACGCGGGAGACTGTAGCTGATTGGAAAAGATGGTAACAGCATGGCGGATGCCATGATGCCGATGAGCAGCGCCAACTTGGCCTTATTGTCTCGCGTGATGCCAATATTCCAGAACATTTCTCCTCCATGCTGCTGTTATTGTCTGATAATCTGAGCTATTTGTTTTTGTTGTTCCAGCGTAAGTTCGGGGTAGCAAGGTATGGCTAACGCCTGCTTGCAGGCCGTTTCCGCCACAGGGAAATCCCCTTCTCTGTAGCCCAGGTACTTAAAGGCGTGCTGCAGGTGCAGCGGCACAGGATAGTAGACTGCGCTGGCAATTCCGGCTGACCCCAGCCGCTCCAGCAGCGAATCGCGCTTTTCAGAGCGCAGTACGTAAAGATGATAGATAGGTTTGGCCGCGGGGTCAAGGCCCGGGACCACAATACCGCTGCCGGCAAGCAGCTCGTCATAAACAGCTGCCTTCACACGGCGGGCCTCATTCCAGCTGTCCAGGTGCCCGAGCTTCACCCGCAGGATCCCAGCCTGTATCTCATCCAGCCTGCTGTTGTAGCCGATTTCCTCATGGTAATACTTGGCCCTGCAGCCGTGGAAACGCAGCATGCGCAGTTTGGAGGCCAGGTGTTCATCTTCGGTAACTATCATCCCCGCGTCTCCGTAAGCTCCCAGATTTTTGGTGGGAAAGAAGCTGAAGGTTCCGGCATGCCCGATAGACCCGGCGCGCCGCCCCCGGTATTCCGCACCGATACCCTGCGCAGCGTCCTCAATAACCTTCAGGTCATGACGCGCGGCGATTTCCATCACCCGTTCCACATCCAGCATCTGACCGAAGATATGTACAGGTATGATGGCTTTGGTTTTGGAGCTGATTTTCTCTTCCAACCGGTTCAGATCCAGATTCAAGGTTACCGGATCGATGTCCGCAAATACCGGTTTTGCCCCAACCTGAGCGACTGTCTCGGCGGAAGCGAAAAAGGTAAAAGGGGTGGTAATCACTTCATCGCCGGGCCCGATGCCAAAAGCCTTCAGCACCAGTACCAGGGCGTCTGTGCCGTTGCCTACTGCCACAGCGTGCTTGACGCCGCAGTAGGCGGCGATTTCCTCTTCCAATGCTTTCATCTCGGGGCCCAATATGTACTTGCCCGAATCGAGTACGCCAAGCACAGCCCGGTCGATTTCATCCTTAATTGTCAAGTATTGAGCTTTGAGATCCAACAGCGGAATTCCCATGGGTTCTTCTTCCTTTCACAGCAAAAGGTGCTGCCGGGTATCACCCGGCCTCAGCGCTATTTCTCCGGCAATTTTTCCTCCGCCGGAACCTCTCTCACAGTTCTGGCCGGGAAGCCCTTGATAACCCGTCCCGGCTCCGTATCTTTGGTGACCAAAGCTCCGGCGGCTATAAAGGTTTCTGGCGCAACCTTTACCCCGGGTAAAAGGATCGCTCCGCCGCCCACCCTGGCTCCGCGGCCGATAACGGGTCCCTTCACCAGCTTCAGGCGCTTTTCAGTTCTGCCCATGAAATTGTCATTGGTGGTGGTGACCATAGGAGCAATAAACACTCGTTCAGCGATTTCCATATAGGCCGTGATGTAAGCGCCGGTTTGAATCTTGCTGAAAGCACCGATGCTGGTGTCATTTTCCACCACCACACCGCTGCCAATTACCACATTCTCTTGGATTTTGCACCGTTCGCGCACTACAGCGCCATCTCCGACAAAAACCCTTTCCCCGTATACGCTGCCTGCATAAAGCGTAACAGAGCAGCCGACGATGCCGCCTTCTCCCATCTCCAAAGCGGGCAGGCCGGCCTGGACTTTCACCGTGCTGGTGGAAGCGGGGCGGGGAAGCCGCCCGATGGAAGAATTGCTGCCGATGAAGCAGCCGCTGCCCAAACGGGAATTCTCATAGACCACAGTATGGTCCCCAAGCTGAACCCGCTCTCCCAGGCTGGCTGCCTGGGCAATAGTAACATGATTGCCGCATATAGTATCCGCCCCGAGAGTAACATTGTCAGCCAGGACGCAGCCCGCGCCAAGCGTGACGTTCTCCCCCAGAGTTACATTTTCCCCGATTACACAAAAGGGACCGAGCTTTGCACTTGCCGGAATCTTGGCATTCACCGCTATCTGACGCATAATCCGCTCCTTGAACTAGTCTTCCAGCAGAGGCAGCGTCACCGCTTGCCCGGTTTCCTGGCAGCGGTAGACCGCAAGAATTATTTCCACTGCCTTTCTGCCTTCTTCACCGGGAATCGCCGGTTCCCGCTGCTCCCTGATGGCCCGCATCATGTCCAAAAACAGCTCGCGGTGCCCAAACCCATAAACATTAGGGGGGTCGCTTTCCTGGGCCTCAAAAATCTCCTGTTTCTCCGCTTCCCCGCCCGGAAACTCCCAGGCTTCAATGCGGTTCACCGCAATGCCGCCCACAATGACCGAACCCGTCTCGCCGAAAACGTTCAGGGTTTCCTCGATGTTCTTCGGATAAATGGTGGAAGCGGCTTCAATCAGTCCGATGGCGCCATTTTTAAATTTAAGTACGGCCGCCCCCACATCTTCCATCTCAATTTTGCGCAGGTTGGTGGCGGTATAACCAAATACCGATTCCACAGGGCCAAACATCCACTGCAGCAGGTCGATATTGTGGATGGACTGATTCATCAGCACCCCTCCATCCTGGAGTTTGGTGCCGCGCCAAGGGGCCTGGGAATAATAATTGTCATCCCTGTTCCAGCGCACAGCCGCCTGTCCGTGGGTAAGTCTGCCGAAACGGCCGCTCTCCAAAGCCTGGCGCAGCAGCTTAATGCTTTTGTTAAAGCGGTTTTGGTGGATAACGCCCAGCTTTACCCCCGCGGTACGGCAGGCTTCAATCAGCGCGTCAGCCGTTTTCAGGGTCATGGCCATGGGCTTTTCCACCAGGACATGCTTGCCGGCCCGCGCAGCGGCTGTGCCAATCCCGGCGTGCAGTCCGCTGGGGGTGGCAATGGTAACGATGTCGATGTCCTCCCGTTCCAGGAGCTCGTGATAGTCGGTGCAGGAACTGCCGCCGTACTTTTGGGCAAATTCCAAAGCCCTCTCCGGTATGATATCACATACGGCAGTCAGTTCGGCGTCGGCGATGCTGCTGATCGCTTCCGCATGCTTCAGGGCGATGCGTCCGCACCCTATAATCCCAAAGCGCAGTGTGTCCGTTTTATCTGTTCTCATGAGCAATCTCCCCCGTGATTATTGCCGGCGCCAGGTAACAGCAAGTTAAAAAGGAATCCAGCGATTCCTTAAATCTTGACAATCTTTTCGCGGTGTTCCCGCACCAGCTTGGTGGCATTGCGCGTATCCACCACCAATTGAGCTCTGTCCACAACCCGCTCATAATCAACAGTGCTGTGGTCGGTAAGTATCAGCACACAATCAGCCCCGCTCAGGACTTCATCACTGAGCTGCCGGCTTTCCAGCCTCACCGTGCTGCCGCCATGCGGTTCTATTACAGGAATATAGGGGTCATGATAAACAATATCCGCACCGTCTTTGCGCAGCAGTTCAATGATCTTGAGAGCGGGTGACTCGCGCACATCGTCCAGGTCTTTTTTGTAAGCCACGCCCAGCACCAGAATCCTGGCATCTTTCAAGCTCTTGTTTACCTCGTTCAAGGCCCGGATAACTTTGTTGATGACGTAATAGGAAACCTCCACATTGATTTCCCCGGCAAGCTCAATAAAGCGGGTGTGAAAATCATACTGCCTGGCCTTCCAGGTCAAATAGAAAGGGTCAATGGGAATGCAGTGTCCGCCCACCCCCGGACCGGGGTAAAAAGTCTGAATGCCGAATGGCTTGGTCCCCGCCGCCTCCACGATCTCCCAGATGTCAAGCCCCATGCGGTCGCAGAGCAGCATTAGCTCATTCACCATGGCAATATTGACGGCGCGGTATGTATTTTCAAAGACCTTGGTCAGTTCAGCCGCAGCCGGTGAAGATACGGGGACGATGTTCAAAATGGTTTGCGAGTACATGGTGTAGGCTATCTCCATGCACACCGGCGTAACTCCGCCCACAACCTTGGAAGTGTTTTTGGTGCTAAACCGCTTGTTGCCCGGGTCTACCCTTTCCGGCGAAAATGCCAGGAAGAAATCCTCGCCGGCCTTCAGCCCTGTCTGCTCCAGGCGGGGGAGAATCACTTCCTGCGTAGTGCCGGGATAAGTGGTGCTCTCCAGGGTGATCAACTGGCCCTTCCTCAGGTTAGCAGCGATTTGTTCGGTGGATGCCTCGATATAAGAGATATCCGGGTCACGGGTAATGGTCAAAGGAGTGGGAACACAGATAATAACCACGTCACACTCCCCTAAACGGGAAAAATCCGTGGTCGCTCTGAGAACACCCTTGTCTGCCAGCTCTTTTAACTCGCTGTCCTTGACGTCGCCGATATAATTTTCGCCGGCGTTGACTTTGGCTGCCCGGGCAGGATTGATATCAAACCCCAAAACCGTGAAACCAACCTTGCCTTTTTCCACAGCCAGGGGCAGCCCGACATAGCCCAGGCCAATTACCCCGATTTGAGCCGAATGCTCCTCGATTTTCTGCTTGAGCGCGCTCGCTGTTGCGTCCTGGTCAGTGATTACTCGTTTGATTTCTAACATCCGGCTCTCCCCCTTAATGATTGGCGGCCACAAGCCGAGAGGCCCGTTGGCGGAAATTCGGCACCAGGGTTTGGATAAGTTCTATGACTTCAGCAGGACTCAGCGTCGAGCCATAGTCGCGCATGGTTTGAATCATTCCCTCAAGTTTTTGGGCGTCGATAGAATTCGGTTTGGCCACAAAAATCCTTCTGTGCTTGGTAGAGGCTGTCCCTTCCTCAGACGTGAGAAGTTCCTCGTAAAGCTTTTCCCCGGCACGGATGCCGGTAAATTTTATTTTGACGTCTTTGCCCGGCTCCAGGCCTGACAGGCGGATGAGGTCCGTGGCCAAATCTACAATTTTAACCGGTTTGCCCATATCCAGAATAAAGATTTCCCCGCCTGCGGCCATAGCACCCGCCTGAATCACCAGCTGCGCAGCTTCGGGAATTGTCATGAAATAGCGGACCATCTCCGGGTGAGTCACGGTAACGGGCCCGCCTTTGGCGATTTGCCGTTTAAAAGTCGGAATAACGCTGCCGCGGCTGCCCAGGACATTGCCGAAACGGACTGCCACAAACTTAGTGTCAGAAACCTTGTCCATGCTCTGAACAACCATCTCCGCCAGGCGTTTCGAAGCCCCCATGACGCTGGTGGGATTAACCGCCTTGTCCGTGGAAATCAGCACAAAAGTCTTCACGCCATTGGCAGCCGCAGCCTCGGCCAGGTTTTTCGTGCCCAGCACATTGTTCTTGACGGCCTCAGCCGGGTTGCGTTCCATCAAGGGGACATGTTTATGGGCAGCGGCATGAAAGACCACTTTCGGCCTATGCGTGTTGAAAATCAAGTCCATTCTGGTTCTGTCTTTGATGTCTGCGATCTCCGCTTCGGCTTCCAAAGCCGGAAAAGTATCCAACAGTTCCTGTTCAATATCAAAAATACTGTTTTCGCCGTGGCCGACCAGGACCAGCCTCTTAGGGCTGAAGTTGGCGATTTGGCGGCAGATTTCCGAGCCGATGGACCCCCCCGCACCGGTTACGAGAACCACCTGGTCGCGCAAATACCCGGCGATTTCCTCCAGGTTCAATACAACCGGTTCCCTCCCGAGCAGGTCTTCAACCTGAACTTCCCGGATGGATTTCACCTCGACATTACCGCTTAAGATATCGTAAACCCCGGGCAAAATCTTCATGGTGACCCCGGACTTTTCACACAGCCATACCAGTTCACGCACGGACTCGCTCGCAGCCGAGGGCATGGCGATTATGACCTCGTCCACGTTATGTCCTTTGACCACCCGGACGATGTCTTTACGGGTGCCGAGCACGGGCAGTCCAAACAGCTGCAGCTTTTGCTTCCCAGGCGCGTCATCAATAAAGCCGACAGGCCTGCCGTCCCGGTAGTTCCTGTTGCGCAGTTCCCGCACAGCCAAAGCCCCGGCGTCCCCCGCTCCCACGATCAATACCCGCTTCTGTACCGCGCCGCTTTTAGTCAAAAACACCTGTTCCTGCAGTACCCGCCAGATAAAACGGGAACCGCCGATTAAGATGACACTCAGCAGCCAAAGTAAAATAGTCGCCTTATGGGGTACCCGGTAAGGGGCGATTAAATAAACTACTATCGCCGTCCCCCCCGTGCCGATGGACACGGCATAGAGAATCGACAGCAGTTCCCCAATGCTTGCATACTGCCAAATACGTTTGTACAAGCCAAAATAATAGAAGGAAGGCAAAAATAACACAGTCGCGGCTGCCGCAGCGCGGTAATAAGTCGGGAAATATAGGCTCGGAATATTTCCCTCAAATCTCAGGTAAAAACTGCCGAAGACCGCCAGGTTAATCAACAGGATATCCACTATTGCCAGGGAGACAGCGCGCCTGCGATAAGTCAAATTACTCATCCTCTCACAGTGTGAGAAATTACTTTATTTCATACTATTTCATTCAAATAGTTTACTATATCCGCCAACCAATGACAACCTCTTCCCTAACTTTCAGAAGAGTAGTTCACCTATGGACAGACAAATCCTTTAACCAGTTGGCGATAATGCTGTCCCAGGCATAGTTTTGCGCGACGAACCGCCGCCCGTTTTCCCCCAGGTGCTTGCCCCGCTCAGGCAGACGGTAAAGTTCCTGTACAGCCGCTGCCAGCTGTGCCGGATTCTCCGGCTCGACGGTTAAGCCGGCCTGGGCCTCCTGTATCAGCTCCACGGCTTCGCCTTCGCCGCAATAGATTATCGGGACTGCACAGCCCATAGAGGGAAAGATCTTTGAAGGCCTGGCGCCTTCGAACAGTTTTAGTTTTTTCAGCG
>JAJYNB010000215.1 GCA_021786555.1 Bacillota bacterium
CTGGTCGATAGTGCATAACGGGGAAATCTCCTCCTATGGCGCCAACAAGCGTTACCTGGAGATGTTCGGATACAAGCTGGCCCTGCAGACCGATACGGAAGCTATCACTTACTGCTTTGACCTGCTGCTGCGCCAGCACAAGGTGCCGCTGGAAGTCGCAGTAACAGCTCTGGCTGCCCCCTTTTGGAGTGATATTGCCCGCATGCCGGCCGAACAGCGGGAAACTGTGAAAGCAATCCGCAACATCTATGGCCCGCTGCTTTTGAACGGACCGTTTTCGATTATTCTGGGCTCCCGCAATGGCATAATGGCCTTGAACGACCGTGTCAAGCTGCGTTCGCTGGTGGCTGCCACCAAGGGCGATTTCCTCTATGTCTCCAGTGAAGAATCAGGCATCCGGGAGATTTGCCCTGACCCGGACAAGGTTTGGGCGCCTAAGGGCGGCGAACCGGTAATCGGCTTACTGGAAGGGGTGGACACTTTATGAGCTTAGACCTTTTAACTCCTGAGTTTTTAATTGAAAGGGATCGCAATCGCTGTATCGACTGCCAGGTCTGTGTCCGCCAGTGTGCCAACGAAGCCCACTCCTTGGATGAAGAAGAGGAAAAAGTTGTATCCAAGGATGAAAAATGTGTAGCCTGTCAGCGATGTGTTGTGATGTGTCCGACCCACGCCTTATCCATCCGCCGTTTCCCCTTGGAGTTTCGGGAAAATGCTTTATGGACTGGGCGCACTATTAAGGATATTTACAAACAAGCAGCAACGGGCGGTATCTTAAGCACCGGCATGGGTAATGATAAGCCCTATCCTATTTTCTGGGATCACATGCTCTTAAACGCAAGCCAGGTAACCAATCCCTCCATCGACCCCTTACGGGAACCTATGGAGTTAAAGACTTTTATCGGCAGGAAGCCGGAGAAGCTGGAATTCAAGGATGGCAAGCTGGCCACAAAACTACCTCCCCAAATGGAATTGGATGTGCCCATTCTCTTTTCGGCCATGTCCTTTGGTTCTATCAGCCTGAATGCCCATAAGTCCCTGGCCAGGGCTTCCCAACAGGAAGGTACTTTCTGGAACACGGGGGAAGGCGGCCTGCACAAGGACTTGTATCAATACGGCAAGAACACCATCGTCCAGGTGGCTTCGGGCAGATTTGGAGTTGACCCTGAGTACTTGAATGCCGGCGCGGCCGTCGAAATAAAGATTGGTCAGGGGGCTAAACCCGGAATTGGGGGTCACTTGCCCGGCGAGAAAGTAAACTGGGAAGTGTCTCAAACCAGGATGATTCCCGAGGGTACTGACGCTATTTCGCCAGCCCCGCACCATGACATTTACTCTATCGAAGATCTGCACCAGCTGATTTTCTCACTGAAGGAAGCTACCAATTATAAAAAACCGGTAGGAGTTAAAATAGCCGCAGTACACAACGTAGCCGCTATTGCCTCCGGCATTGCACGTGCGGGAGCTGACTTCATTACAATTGACGGTTTCAGAGGGGGCACCGGCAGTGCTCCTCTGCGTACCAGGGACAGCGTGGGCATTCCCATCGAACTGGCTTTAGCAGCGGTAGATACCCGCCTCAGGGACGAGGGAATCCGGGGCCTGGTGTCAATAATTTCTGCCAGCAGCATCAGAAACTCCTCGGATGTGGTGAAAGCCATCGCTTTGGGTGCCGATGCGGTCTATATCGGCACCGCAGCTCTGATTTCACTGGGCTGCCATATGTGCCAAAAGTGTAACACCGGCAAGTGCAACTGGGGTATTGCGACCCAGGACCCCAATCTGACCAAACGTTTAAACCCGGAAATCGGGGCACAACGAGCCGCCAACCTGATCAGGGCCTGGAAGCATGAAATTAAGGAAATGCTGGGCGGCATGGGCATCAACGCCCTGGAAAGCCTGAGAGGAAACCGCTTGATGCTTCGCGGCGTGGGACTCTCGGACCGTGACCTGAACATCCTGGGTATCAAAGCGGCAGGCGAATAAGCCGGATTGGGGGGGATTAAACATGAAAAGGGTATACGCCAAAGAAGAATACTGTGTGGGCTGCCGGGTGTGCGAAGTTCACTGCATCGTAGCTCACTCCGATTACAAGGACGATATAGTCAAAGCCTTTAAGAAGCAAAATCCGCGGCCCCTGCCCCGGATTACTGTGGAGGAAAACCGGCCCATCTCTTTCGCCCTGCAGTGCAGGCACTGTGAGGACGCTCCCTGCACCAAGGCCTGCATCACCGGCGCCATGCAAAAAGACCCTGAGACCGGTGTGGTCACAAATGAAGAATCCCGCTGTGTGGGCTGTTGGACCTGTATCCTGGCCTGCCCCTACGGCGCCATATCCAGAGATGAACGGGGAAAGAAAGCAGCTTCCAAGTGCGACCTGTGCAGCGATTTGGGCTGCACGCCGGCCTGTGTCAAAAATTGCCCCAACGATGCTCTGGTCTTTGAAGAAAGGTAGCAGGGCAGAAAGGGAAGGTGAGAAGATGAATTATGTAATCGTAGGCAATTCTGCTGCAGCCATAGGAGCTGTGGAGGGAATACGCCAGGCAGATAAAGAGAGCCCCATAACCCTGATCGCGGATGAACCCTACCATACCTATTCCCGCCCCTTGATTTCCTATTACTTGGCCGGCAAAGTAAGCCAGGAGAAGATGTATTACCGCAAAGAGGACTTT
>JAJYNB010000107.1 GCA_021786555.1 Bacillota bacterium
ACAGGTACAGACACCCCGTCCGTCAAATCATCGCCTCCAGCCGTCAGGTCAATATTTCCACCCCGGGCCAGAAACTCCAAGCCCTGCTGGAACAGCTTCCTGGTCCTGTTGATATGGGTCGGTACGAACTGGGTAATGGGCAGCTCTGTCCGTTCCAGAATCTGATACACCGGGGTTAAGCCCCGGACACCCTCCCCCAGATGGAGGTGGACTATACCCGCCTTATCTCCCAACATGCCTCCCACCCTGGCCTCCGCCGTCAGTTTGGCCAACTCCTCAACCTGGGGCTGGGCTGAACGGTGGTCCGAAATGGCTATCTCCCCTGCCCCTATAACTTTATCGATCAAGGCCAGGTCCTCCCGCAAGCTGTTAAGCAAGGTGCGGGTAGGAACCTGATAGGCGCCGCTGTAGATAAAGGTTGAAATCCCTTCGGCTTCCAAACCCCGGGCTTTAGCCAGAAGTTGGGCCATACTCCTGGTTACGGCGTCCGTACCCAGACACCCCACTACAGTCGTTATGCCTGCAGTGGTTATCTGGCTGAGTACGATTTCCGGGGTACGGGTCTGGGGTCCGCCTTCTCCCCCGCCGCCGCAGATATGTACATGGGCATCGATTAACCCTGGAATAACCCTTCGCCCTTGACAATCGTACACCTGGGGTTCCAGTTCCGTGGGTACCTCAATCCGGGGCGCTATCCTGACAATGCGTTCTGAGACTGCCAGAATGTCAACCACACCCAGGTCAGCGGGCCCGAAGGCGTGCGCGTTGCGAATCAGCTTAATCAAATTACCACTTCCATGCAATTTATGGTCAATTAAGCTAATTGTTACCAGCCGGTGCCCGTGTTATGCATGGTTTACCAAGTCAAAGAGCATGCAGTCAAATTTCATGAATCCAATCCCTTCCGTGACATGCTAATAATTTCTCTGCTTTCATGGTAAAATCCTCTAGCCCTTTGACAATTTTCCAATAATTCTCCCGGCCGCTCCCAACCTGTCCTAGCCGACAGCAACCCGGCATAAACATTAGCATGACAGGGGGGATGAGCTTTGGCCCGACAGGCCTTTATTTACGGCACCATCATTTTGTTTGCTGCCAACTTGTTTAACCGCATTCTGGCTTTCGTCTACCAATATCTTATTATGTCCTTGATAGGCGCAGAATCTTATGGCTTGTACCAGATGGTGTTCCCTACATATATAATGGCGCTGGTTCTGACCACGGCCGGTCTCCCCCTGGCTGTTTCAAAGCTGGTGTCGGAACAAGCGGCTGTGGGCAACCGGGCCGCGGCGCAGAAAATATTCCGGACTGCGCTGGTCCTGCTGCTGGTGAGCGGAGTTGCGGTTTCCAGCCTGATGTTTATGCTGGTTTCCCGTCTCACCCTGCCAATCCTGCCCGATTCCCGGGTTGTGCCGATTTTTCTTATCTGCACTCCTGCCATATTTGTAGTAGCTGTCAGTTCTGCCTTCCGCGGTTATTTTCAGGGTTTGCTCCAAATGGCCCCGACTGCCCTGGCCCAAGTGGTCGAGCAGGTAATCCGGGTCTCTATCGGTTTGTACCTGTCCCTGAAGTTCCTGCCCCTTGGGCCCCAATACGGCGCCGCAGGCCTGGCCTCCGGTATGGTGGCCGGCGAACTGGCGGGCTTGCTGGCGATTCTCTGGCTGTACTTTAAACAAAAGAAACATCGCCCCAAGGAGGCTCGTGGCTCAGTCCCGGGTGTATTCTCAATAATCAGGGCACTGTTCGGCCTGGGCTTGCCCGTCGCTGCGGGACGCTTGGTAGCTAGCGCGGCCTCCGCTGCGGACTCCATGCTGATACCGCTGCGGCTCCAGGCTGCGGGTTATTCCCTGAGGGAAGCCACAACTCTTTACGGCCAGTTGGGAGGGGCAGCTTTTACCCTGCTCACCTTTCCCACCGTCTTTACCTTTTCCCTGGCCACTTCCCTCGTCCCGGCTATTTCAGAAGCTGCCGCGAAAAAACATTTTGTCACTGTGCAGCACAGGACAGCTGAAGCAATTCGCATCACTGTCCTGCTCGGCAGCCCGTTCCTGGTCTTCATATATTTCTTTAGCACCGAGTTGAGCGGAATATTCAAAAGCCCAAATGCGGGCGGCGTATTGTCGACTCTGGCCCTGGCCGGTGTGTTCTTCTACCTCCAGTCAACTAGCGCCGGCATCCTACAGGGGCTGGGACATCCGCAACTTCCCGTCCTGCATGCAGTGGCAGCTTCCGCCATCAAGCTGATCTTCATCTACTATCTTACCGCAATTCCCTCCCTGGGCCTCAAGGGGACTGCCTGGGCCTACAACATCGCTTTTATCCTCACTTCGAGCCTGAACCTCGCCGCCATCGCCCGCAAAGCAGGATTAATCCTGGACCTGGAGAAGCTCGTCCTCCAGCCCTTGACCGCCGCCCTCTTGATGGCTGGCGTAATTTTGCTGACCAAGGGCAGATTTGGCAGCATTCCTCTCTATCTCGAACTCCTCTGGGAGTTTGCCCTAGGTATCGCAGTATACCTGACAGTCCTCTTCCTAAACAAAGGCCTCACCAAAGACGACCTAAAGCGAATCCCCCTGGTCAGCAGATTCGTCTAAAAAATATTCAATATTTTTCTCATAATATATTCCCTGTCAAAATCGACCTTTATTTATAAATCACACTGTGTT
>JAJYNB010000428.1 GCA_021786555.1 Bacillota bacterium
CCGATCTTTGAGCCGGTACGTCTCCTTCAGCAAGCGGGACCATGGGATGAGGCTGAAGCCTGATTGGGTCCTGGGGGCGTTCATGCTGGCGCCCAGACAAGTCCTGGAGGATATCGGCGGGTTTGATGAGGGTATATTCATGTACGGGGAAGATATGGATTTGTGCTACCGCATCAGGCGGCTGGGACTGGAGATAGTTTACCTGCCGGATAGCGCCGTCATTCACTATGGCGGCTGTTCAGGCAAACAGGCATGGTCAGATGCCAAGCGGGAGGCGCTGGTCTGCAAGGCGAATTTCTATTTTTATCGCAAATTCTTTGGGCAGGGGTCTTTGCTCCTGGTCAGAATCTTTTACTCCATAGGCGCCGCGCTCAAGCTGCTGGGCTATGGCTTTACCAGTTTGCTCCCGGGCAGGCTGCGGCGGGGCATCAATGACATGAAGACCCAATGGGTGGTACTGCTCACCCAGCTGGATTTGACCAGGCATAGCCGGCTGAAGTAGCGGCGGTCAGGTTGACCTGCTGCTGGGTAACAGGAGATGTGGACATTGAACAGAGATAGATTTAGCGGAATTGTGCCGGCGCTGCTGCTGCTGCCGGTAAGTTTCGGCCTGAATGTGCTGTTGTTTATAGTAATGGCCTTTGCCGGCCTGTGGGGCAGGCTTACACCTGAGAGGCCCGGGGAAGCCGAGGCAGTAAGGGACTTGAAGGCCAGCATCATCATACCGAGCTGGAATGGCAAGGACTTGCTGACCATGTGTCTGCCTGCCCTGCATAAGGCACTCGCCGTTTCAGGCGGCGGGCACGAAATTATTGTGGTGGACAACGGCAGTGATGACGGCAGTGCGGCATACATAGGCTCAGCTTACCCGGACGTGAAAGTTATCGCCAGCCCCGAAAACCTCGGTTTCGGCAAGGCGGTTAACCTGGGCATCAGGGCCTCCAACCGGGACATTGTAGTCTTATTGAACAATGATATGATTGTTGAGGCGGATTTCCTGAATCCCCTGCTCGGGCAGTTCAAGGGGCGGCCGGACTTGTTCGCCGCGACCTGCCAAATCTTTTTTTGGGACGGCCCGCGCCAGGAGACCGGCAAGACCAAGGCGTGTATGCGCCGTGGCAGCATCTATCCCTGGCATGAACAGGAGTTTGACCGGGCAGGGCCCCAGGCCTCAGCCTATGCCGGCGGCGGGTCGAGCGCCTATGACCGCAGGAAGCTCCTGGCCTTGGGAGGCTTCGACGAGCTCTACCATCCCTTTTATGTGGAAGACCTGGACCTGTCCTTCATGGCCTGGAAAAGGGGCTGGCGGGTTTTGTTCGTGCCGGAAAGCAAAGTGCATCACAAGCACCGGGGGACTATAGGTACCCGTTTCAAGCCAGCCTATGTTCAGGCTGCGCTTCGCCGCAATGAAATCCTCTTTGTCTGGAAAAATATCGCTTCGCTCAAAACCCTGGCGGCACATTTTGCCTGGCTTTGGCTGAGACTTATCAGCCGGACCGCGGCGGGGAGTTTTGAGTTTACCCTGGCATATTTTCAGGCGCTCAGCTTAAGTGCCAGGGCGGCCGGCAGGAGAGCGGCGGAAAACCGTCTGGCAGTGCTTAGCGACAGGGAAGTTTTTGCCCGTTCAACCGGCCAGGCTCTTAACGGCAATGCCGTAGTGCCCGCGAAAAGCCCGGGCACTCCCCTGCGCATATTGTTCGTCTGTCCCTATATCCCTTATCCCCCCAGCCATGGCGGCGCGGTGAGGATGTACAACCTGCTTAAACAACTGGCCAAAAGCCACCAGGTATACCTGCTCTCCTTTGTAGAAAACGAGGAAGAGTTTAACGGCTTGAGCCACCTTAAGGAATTCTGCCAGGAGGTCAGGCTGATTTTGCGGCGGGAAAGCTGGCGCCGGGACAATGTGTTGTGGCTTAGGCCTCAATCCTCTCTCAACCAGTTCTACTCCATAGAGTTTGAAGAGGCCCTGGCACAAATGGTTGAGCGCTATGACATCGACATTGTACAGTATGAGTATACCCAGATGGCGCAATACCGACGCAACTTTTCCCGCGCCAGGACAGTTCTGACTGAACACGACGTTACCTTTCTCACCCGCTACAGGTACCTGCGCTCCCTGGGATGGTCAGCGGAGAAGCTGAGGGCCTTTATGCGCTGGGCCGGTATGCTGGTATATGAACTGGATGTCTGCCGCCGCTTCGACCTGGTCTGTACCGTAAGCACCAAGGAGAAAGAGCTGCTGTTGACCTATGACCGTTCTTTAAGGGTGACAGATGCCGTACCCACCGGGACGGATACCGAGTATTACCGGCCCCAGGCGAGGGGGGCGGTGGAAGAGATGAGTTTGCTCTTTGTCGGTTTCTTTAAACACATGCCAAACGTGGAAGGCATTTTGTACTTCTGCCAGGAAATATATCCGCTGATCAAAGAGAAGGTCCCCAAGGCCAAACTCTATATTGTCGGAGCCAACCCGCCGCAGGAAGTCTCAGAGCTGGCGCA
Source organism: Bacillota bacterium (assembly GCA_021786555.1). Taxonomy (GTDB): domain Bacteria; phylum Bacillota; class Desulfitobacteriia; order Desulfitobacteriales; family JAJXUE01; genus JAJZPO01. The sequence continues at coordinate 2,500 of JAJYNB010000428.1, forward strand.
GGACCCAAGCATCATCATCACGGGTTTTGTGGACGATCTGCGGGATTATTATGCCAGGGCTGAAGTGTTCGTGGTGCCGATCAGGCGCGGGGCCGGCACCAGGGTCAAGATTTTTGAAGCTATGGCGGCGGGAATTCCGATTGTCTCCACTACCCTGGGGGCTGAGGGAATCGCTGTAACCCCTGGAAAAGACATTTTGCTGGCGGACACAGCGGAAGACTTTGCCGGAGAGGTCACCAGGCTCAGCCAGAACCAGAGCCTTCGGGCCGTCCTGGCCAAGGAGGCCAGGGATTTGGCAGTGAGCAAGTATGACTGGGCGAGTATCTCCAGCCGGTTGGCCTCTGAGTACTATTCCCTCCTGCGGGAAAAGGGGGAAGCGTGCCATGGGTAGAACCTTTTGGAAGCTGACCGGTTACCTGCTGTTCCCCCTGGCTTTTGCCCTGCTGCTGGTGAGGGTGGGCCTGCGGTTGGCAAGGTTCTGGCTCAACAGTCTTAAGGCTTGAGTCCTAAACTCAACTTTTAGTTGGTAATGACAGGGGAAAGGGATAGAATATAGAATAGTATTACTTTTGTCGACGGCTTAGCGCCCGTAAGGTCTAAGGGAGGTTGCGTTTTTTTGAAGGTAGCAGTGTGCGGCGCCGGTGGAATGCTCGCCACCGACGTAATAGAAGTGTTCAGGCAAAAAGGGCATGAGGTGATAGGGCTTTCCATTGATGATATGGATATTACCCGGATTCAGGCGGTACTAGAGAAGCTCCAGGCTGTCAGGCCGGATATAATCTTTAACGCTGCCGCCTTCACCAATGTGGACGGCTGTGAAAGCGAACCGGACCTGGCTTACAAGGTAAACGCCATCGGGCCGCGCAACCTGGCCATAGCTGCCGAGGGGTTAGATGCGGCTTTGATTCATATCAGCACAGACTACATATTTGGCGGCGCGGGAAATAAGCCTTACCGTGAGTATGACCAGGTGAACCCCCGCAGTGTTTATGGCAAGAGCAAGCTGGATGGGGAAATCATGGTGCGCAGCCACTGCAGCAGGCATTATATTGTCCGAACGGCCTGGCTGTTTGGGATGCATGGCAACAACTTTGTGCGGACCATGCTGCGCCTGGCCGGCGAGAGAGAGCTGCTGTCAGTGGTAAACGATCAGCTGGGCAGCCCCACCTATACCAGAGACCTGGCTCAGGCCACAGCATTACTGATTGAAAAACCTGCCTATGGCACCTATCATATCACTAACGGCGACGCCTGCACCTGGTTTGAATTTACCAGGGAAATTCTGCGCCAGGCCGGTTTGGAGCATGTCAAGCTGGAACCCACCACAACGGAACAGCTCAAGCGGCCGGCTGACCGGCCGCGCTATTCAGTTCTGGACAATTACATGTGGCGGCTGGAAGGCTATGCCCCGCTCCGCCCTTACTATGAGGCCCTGCAAGAATACCTGCAGCTGGAAAAAAATCCATAAACAAGGAGGACAAACAGTGAAAGGCATAGTCTTAGCCGGAGGAACCGGTTCCAGGTTGTATCCTCTCACCAAGGTAACCAACAAGCATCTTTTGCCTGTGGGCAAGTGCCCGATGATTTTTTACCCGCTGGCAAAACTCAAAGAAGCAGGCATCACGGAAATCATGCTTGTAACGGGCAAAGACCATATGGGCGAAGTGGTTAATCTTTTGGGCAGCGGCACAGATCTGGGCCTGGATCTAACCTTCCGTGTTCAGGATCAGGCGGGGGGAATCGCCCAGGCTCTGGGCTTGGCCGAGAACTTCGCGTGTGGGGACGGAATTGTTGTAATTCTTGGGGACAACATTTTCGAAGACAGCATCCGGGACTTTGTCAATGGGTTTGAAAAGCAGGGCCAGGGCGCCAAAATCCTGCTCAAACAGGTACCTGACCCTGAGAGATACGGAGTTGCCGAACTCAGCGGCAGCAAGGTCTTGTCCATAGAGGAGAAGCCCAAAAATCCCAAGAGCGATTACTGTGTGACCGGCATCTATATGTATGACTCTGAGGTGTTTAACATCGTCAAAACCTTAGAGCCCTCGGGCCGGGGAGAATTGGAGATAACTGACGTCAACAACGCCTATGTCAGGCGGCAGACTCTTACTTCCGACAAATTTTCCGGCTGGTGGACTGACGCCGGGACCTTTGGTTCCCTGTATAACGCCACCAAACTGGTGCAGGATTCCAAGCTGGATGAGTATGTAAGCAGCGTACTGGGGCTCTAACAACAAGACAAATTCTGGGAGTTGAAATTATGAGCAGAAAAATACTTGTTACGGGCGGGGCAGGCTTTATCGGCAGCAACTTTGTCATGTACATGCTGAAAACCCAGCCTGAGTACCAGGTGATAAACCTGGATGCCCTGACCTACGCAGGTAATTTGGAGAATTTGAGGCCGGTGGAGCATGACCCCAACTACCGTTTTGTCAAGGGCAGCATCACCGACTATAAGCTTGTGGCGGAACTCTCCTCAGAGGGCCTGGCCGGCATTATCAACTTCGCCGCCGAATCTCATGTGGACCGCAGCATTGAAGACCCGGGAATCTTTGTGGAGACCAATATCAAAGGTACGCAGATCCTGCTTGAGGCCGCCAAGAAATACAAGGTGGAGAGGTACTTGCAGGTATCAACCGACGAAGTGTACGGCAGCCTGGGCCCGGAGGGTTATTTCACGGAAACCACCCCAATCGCTCCCAACAGCCCTTACTCGGCCAGTAAGGCCGGGGCTGACCTGCTGGTACGGGCCTACCACGAAACTTTTGGCCTGGACGCAGTCATAACGCGTTGTTCCAACAACTACGGGCCCTATCAGTTTCCGGAAAAACTCATTCCCCTGATTATTTCCAACGCTCTGGAGGATAAACCCCTGCCGGTTTACGGTAACGGGTTGAATATCCGGGACTGGCTTCACGTGGCAGACCACTGCGCGGCCATTGCCGCGGTTTTTGAGCGGGGACGCAGCGGAGAAGTTTATAACATCGGCGGCAGCAACGAGCGGACCAACATTACGATTGTAAAGATTATCCTTGGGCTGCTTGGCAAGCAGGAGTCGTTGATCACCTACGTCAAGGACAGGCTGGGGCATGACCGGCGTTATGCCATCGATTCCGGCAAGATTCAGGCTGAGCTGGGCTGGCAGCCCAAATATAGCTTTGAGACCGGCATCAAGGAGACTGTAGACTGGTACTGCCGCAACCAGGAGTGGTGGAGCAAAATCAAATCGGGCCGGTACAGGGAATATTATGAAAAGATGTACAGCAGCAGATAGGAGGCTCCTCGCATGGCGTTAATCAATGGAGTGGTAACGAAGAAATTGGTGCGGCACAGCGATGACCGGGGATTTTTCATGGAAATCCTGCGGGATGACGACGAACTGTTAGCACGCTTTGGCCAAGCTTCCCTGTCCATGTCTTATCCGGGTGTTATCAAGGCCTTTCACTACCATGAGCGCCAGGACGACCTGTGGTTCTTCCCGGCGGGAAACGCCCAGGTGGTTCTGCATGACCTAAGGGAAGGTTCTGCTACCAAAGGTGAAACCAATGTCTTTTACATGGGAGAAACCAACCCCATGCTGCTGGTGATTCCCAAAGGTGTGGCGCACGGCTACCGGGTGCTCGGCCCGACACCGGTTATCATCACCTATTTCACAACAGAATCTTATGATCCCGAAAATCCGGACGAGAAAAGGCTGGCTTGGAACGATCCAGTTATTGACTTTGACTGGACAACCCAAAGCCGCTGATAAGCTGGGCTTTCTCTTACAGGGAAAGCCTTAACTGCATAGGAAAATTATTTTAATTTGGGGAGTATTGGATAAATCTATGAGTGACTATTTGGAGCCGGCAAAAATTAAACGGGCAGAGCCGCTGTGGAATCCTGTGGAGATTACCGCCAAACTGTGGAAGAACAGGGAACTCATAAGGCAGTTCATCAGGCGGGAGGTCAGCGGACGCTACAAAGGCTCGTATCTGGGCATTGTCTGGTCCTTTCTCACCCCTTTGTTTATGCTCGCGGTTTATACCTTTGTCTTCAGCATTGTGTTTAAGGCCCGCTGGGGGACCGGCAGCGGCGGCAAGGTTGAATTTGCCCTGATCCTGTTCTGCGGCCTGACCACCTTTAATATTTTCGCCGAGTGTCTGGGCCGTGCCCCTGGACTGATTGTTGGCAATGTCAACTATGTGAAAAAGGTGGTTTTTCCTTTGGAAATCCTGCCTGTAGTCTCCCTCGGCACAGCACTGGTCCAGGCTGGAATCAATCTGGCGATTCTGGTAGTGTCCCTGATTTTCTTTTTGCGGGTATTCAACTGGACGATTGTGTTTTTGCCTTTCGTGCTCCTGCCCCTTTTGCTCCTCAGCCTCGGCGTGGGCTGGTTCTTCGCCTCCCTGGGGACATTTTTGCGGGATATCGGCCACCTGCTGGGGATTTTGATTCAAATGCTGATGTTCATGACCCCGATCTTTTATCCAATTACCGCTATTCCCCAGCGGCTGCAATGGGTTTTTTATTTAAGCCCGATCAATTACGTGGTTGAAGACATGCGGCGGATTGTGGTCTGGGGTCAAATGCCGGACTGGCGCTGGCTTTTGGTTGGAACCCTGTTCGGCCTTGTGGTGGCTGTGCTGGGCTACACCTGGTTTGAAAAGACCCGGGGGGGGTTTGCCGATGTCCTCTAAGACAGCTATTTCTTTAAAAAATATCAGCAAATGCTATCACATGTTCGACCGCCCCAAGGACCGCCTGTTACAGGGAATTTTCCGGGGCAGGAAGCAGTATTACCGCGAATTTTGGGCTCTGCGGGACGTATCCTTCGAGGTTCCCAAAGGTCAGACTATAGGCATTATCGGCCGCAACGGCTCGGGCAAGAGCACGGTGCTGCAAATCATTGCCGGAACCCTTACCCCCACTCACGGCAGCGTTGAGAGCACAGGACGCATCTCCGCCCTCCTGGAGCTGGGCAGCGGCTTTAACCCGGAATTTACCGGGCGGGAAAACGCGCTGATGAGCGGCGCCATTATGGGCTTATCCAGTAAAGAGATTCAGGACCGGATGCCCTTGATCGAGTCTTTTGCTGAAATCGGCGAGTTCATCGACCAGCCGGTCAAGCTGTATTCCTCGGGCATGTATGTGCGCCTGGCCTTTGCCTGCGCCATCAATGTGGACCCGGATATTTTGGTGGTGGATGAGGCCCTGGCTGTGGGGGACATGCAGTTTCAGCTGAAATGCATCGATAAGCTGAAATCCTTTAAAAAAGAAGGCAAGACCATCCTCTTTGTCAGCCATGATATTTACACGGTGAGAAATTTCTGTGACGAAGCTGTGTGGATGATGGACGGCCAGATTCACTTGAAGGGCGACGTCAACACGGTTACGGAACACTACCAGGACTTTATGAAGTTTGGCCTGGAAAACAAGGATGCGCCCCAACTGCCCAGCGAGGTCAGAAAAAATGTAGTCAATATCGACAAAGTTTCCTTTCTTGGCGCCGACAAAAAGCCCAAGAAGGATTTTGACTTTGCCGAGCCGATCACGGTGGTGGTGGATTACACCCTGCATGGAGATATGCAGGGAATCGTCGGGGGCGTAGCCTTGTTCGACAAACAAAACACTTATGTGTGCGGGCTGAACACCAAACTGGACAAACTGGCCCTTCCCGCTAAGCCGGGCAAATACCAGCTGGTGCTCCAGTATACCGACGTCAAGCTCTTGGCGGGTACGTATTTTGTGGACGTAGGATTTTTTGAGGATTCAGCCGTGGTTATCCTGGACTTTAAGACTAAAGCCAATTCTTTTCGAGTTAAGTCTTCCGGTTACTTTGCCGAGGGTTTGGTGGAGATAAAGCACGAATGGGGATGCAAAGGTTAAAGCATGAATGCGAAGTATGATACCCACATAGACATGTCTGCTGACAATTCGTCCAGTACCTTGATTTTGCGCAGGGTTAAAGCCGGCTCCCGCGTGCTGGAGTTCGGTCCGGCTACCGGATATATGACCCGTTATCTGCAGGAGGAGCTAGGGTGCAGGGTTTCTTGTGTGGAACTTGACCCCGAGTCCGCCGCGCTTTCGGGCAGATACTGCGAAAAGATGATTATCGCTGATTTGGACAGCATGGACTGGCGCCAGGAATTGGAGCAGGAGTCTTTTGATTACTTGATCTTTGCCGATGTGCTGGAACATTTGAAAGACCCCTGGGGTGTACTAAAGTTTGCCGTGTCCCTGTTGAAGCGGGACGGTACGGTGCTCACCTCTATACCCAATATAGGGCACAGCGCGGTATTGATGGATTTGTTCCAGGGCAAATTCGCCTACCGTTCCCTGGGGCTCCTGGACAATACCCATCTGCGCTTTTTTACCAGACAAAGTGTGCTGGAGCTGTTGGACAGTGCCGGACTCTGCCCGGTTGAAGTGCTGACCACTGTTCTAACCCCGGACCATACCGAGTTCCACCAGGAGTACAAAGATTACCCGGAACTGCTGCAAAACGCCCTGCAGCGCAGGGGGGATGCCCATGTCTACCAGTTTGTCAGCGCCGCAAAACGTAAGAAGGTACTGGGAGAAACTGAGTGCGGTGAACCGGTATCCGCCGGGACCGGGAGTGCAACCGGTTATGCACAGGTTTACTGGGAGTACCAGGGAGAATTCCGTGAGGAGCATTCGGCCAAGCTTCCACTCAGGACCGGGGCCGATAGCTATGAAGTGGAAATACCGGCTGGAGCAAAGGGGAGATTGCGGCTCGACCCGGTCAATTACCCTGCCTATGTGGAAATCAGCCGCATCGAGCTCTTTAGCTCGCTGCCCCAGCCCAACGCAGGTGTAAAACCTTTGGCGCTATGGTCTGCGGACAGTGAATTTGCCCGGCCCAGCTTTGGTGAGGGGGTCCTGCAGCTGGCCGGACAGAAAAAATTCCGGCTGGCGTGCACGGGCATGGACCCGCAGCTGATTTTGAGCTTGGGTTTTTCGGGAAGCAAGCAGCCAATGACACTCAGGATTGGCATGCGGGTTTTTAACAATTTGCCTGAGATGCTGGCCCAGGAGGTTTCCGGGCTGAAGACCGAATTCAAAGAGCTGGAAAACCAGTATGATAATCGGTCAATGGAGCTGGCGAGAATGAGAACGGAATTGATGGACAGGGAGCACCAGCTGGAGCGCATACTCTGTTCACCGGCTTGGGTTTTTACCAGTAAGCTGAGAAGGGTTCTTTGGTACTGGCGCAAGACCATGTTGCCTCTGACTATCGGTTATGAACAGGTTCTGATGCCGCTGGCCAGGGTGAGGATGCTGCCGGAGGAAGGCCCGGGGGCGTGGGAGGCTGTGGGCAAGGACCCGCAGATTATCCTCAAGGGCCCCTGGCCCAAGGCGTGGACCGAGGTTTCCTGGCAGGCAGCGTCAGACCACCCCTTGCGCCTGCGGCTCTACTTTGACCGTGGGCGCGGCTTCAATGAAGCAGAGAGTCTGGAACTAGGGGTAGTAGAAGGTGAAAACCTTACCCAGTATAGGGTGATTGTTCCCATCGGCACGGATATAAAAGGGGTAAGGCTGGACCCCGGGGAAGGTTTTGGCCGGTTTACTTTAAGAGAGTTCAAAATGAACGGGCTATCGAGGCCCGCTATCCTGCTGCGGGCAGTCCGGCTTTTCTTCAGAAAGCAGGGATTGTCCTATGACAGCCTTTCTTTTTTCGTCAGACAGACCGGGAGCGCTCTGCGCCATGACGGTCCCCAGGGGCTGTGGCAGTGGGCCAAGAATACCATAACCCCGAACGAGGACTATGGGCGCTGGCTCACCTATAAGGTGTTATCGGAAAGGGACAAGGAGCATATCAGGCACCAGATAGACAAGTTCGCCTACAGGCCGACCTTCTCCATCATTGTACCTGTCTACAATGTGGCGGAAGAGTGGCTGCGAAAGTGCATTGAGTCGGTGCGGGCTCAGCTATACCCTCACTGGGAGCTGTGCATAGCGGACGATGCCTCCACCGATCCGAGGGTAAAAGAAGTCCTGGATGAATATGCCAGGGCGGACTCCCGCATCAAGGTGGTGTACAGGGAGAAAAACGGCCACATTTCCGCCTCATCCAATTCAGCGCTGGAGCTGGCAACCGGCGAATACGCTGCCCTCCTGGATAACGATGACGAGCTTACAATAGACGCGCTGTATGAAAACGCACTCATGATTAACCGCAAGCCCGACGCGGACATGATTTACAGCGACGAAGATAAGATTACTGAAGAGGGTGAACGGCACAGCCCGTTTTTCAAGCCCGAATGGTGCCCGGACACTTTCCTGTCCCAGATGTACATTTGCCACCTGGGAGTTTACCGCACCAAGCTGGTAAGGCAGATTGGCGGGTTCCGCATGGGTCTGGAAGGGAGCCAGGACTATGATCTGGTACTGCGTTTTACCGAACTGACCAAAAACATCTATCATATCCCGAAGATTCTTTACCACTGGCGCACTATTGCCCAATCCACGGCCATGAATCCGGCATCCAAACAATATGCCTACAGAGCCGGCGAAAAGGCAATTCAGGAGGCTTTGGACCGGAGAGGGGAAAAAGGCTGGGTGAAATTGCAGCCCGATTATCCCGGCCAGTACGTGGTGCACTACCCGCCGGAAGGCAGCCCGCTTATTTCCATCCTCATTCCGACACGGGACAAGTCCGAATTGCTGCAGGCGTGCCTCAATTCGATTTTCGAAAAAACTACATATGCGAATTTTGAAATCCTGATCATCGATAACGGCAGTGTGGAAGAGAAGACCCTAAACCTGTTTGAAGCCTGGCAAAAACGGGAACCGGCAAGGTTTCGGGTGCTTCGCCTGGACATTCCGTTCAATTATTCCGTCCTGAACAATCAGGCTGTGAAAGCTGCTAAAGGAGAACTTATCCTCCTCTTGAATAATGATATGGAAGTTATTACGCCTGAATGGCTGGAGGAGATGGCCGGACAGGCACTGCGCCCGAGCATCGGGGCTGTGGGAGCAAAACTGTTGTATCCGGACGACACCCTGCAGCATGCCGGCGTAATCCTGGGGATTCGGGGAGTAGCAGGCCATGGGCACAAATATGCCAACGCAGCTGAGCAGGGATATTTTGGCCGTTTATTGGTGGTCTCAAATTATTCCGCCGTAACCGGGGCATGCTTAATGGTGAAGAAACAGTTGTTTGAAGCGGTCGGTGGGTTGGATGAAACCCTGCAGGTCGCTTTCAACGATGTGGATTTTTGTCTGAAACTGCAGCGCATGGGCCTGTACCACGTGGTGCTGCCCCATGTCCAACTCTATCATCACGAGTCCAAAAGCCGCGGCCAAGAAGATACGCCGGAGAAAATGCAGCGTTTTCTAAGCGAAGTAGAGTTTATGGAGAAGCGATGGGGCAGCATACTCGCTAACGACCCTTGCTACAGCCCCAACCTTAGCTTGGACAAGGAGGACTTCTCCATCGCGGTGCCGCCGCGAAACTGACCATGAGGTGAAGCAGCCCTGAAGACCAGGTTGAAGTTCCTCTCTCCACATAGTAAGCAGCTTGTAGTTGTGCTGCTCCTGACACTGGTCAAAGGCCTGATGTGGGTAGTAATTATCCCGCCCTGGCAAGCGCCAGATGAGCCGTCCCATTTTGCCTATGTGCAGTATTTGGCGGAAGAAAACCAGCTGCCGCTGGTGCAAAACAGTGACGGCATTTCGGCTGAGGAGAAGAATTTTGCCAGGGCAGCCGGGATAGGGGACATCAAAGATCAACCTAACGCCGGGTCTATGCCAAGTTTAAAGACCTTGCTCGATTTTCCCCCAGGCACAAAGGCAGAGAGGGAAGCGTCCGGGAACACAGCGGCTTCAGGCTATCCCCCGGGATACTACTTTCTCGCGGCCTTGGTATACAAACTTTTTTACTACAAGTCGATTGTTGTGCGCTTCTACGCCATCCGGTTTTTCTCAGTGATAATTAGCTTGTTTGCGGTATGGGGAGCTTTTCAGATCGGGAAGCTGATAGTCCCCAAATCCGGGACCTTCCCTCTGGCCCTGGCAGTGCTGACCGGCATGCAGCCCATGTTCTCCATGACTGCAGCCCAGATTTCCAACGATATCTTGCTGGACACCCTGGCCGTATTGATTTTGTATTGGCTTTTCAATTTGCTTACTTCCACGTCTCCCCCTTCCCGCAAACAATTGGTGCTGGGAGGGGTCCTGCTGGGTTTGGGTTTACTTACCAAAGCTCAGATGCTCTATGTCAGCGCCTTCGCTTGTCTGGTTGCCTTGATTCATTTTATTAGACGGAAACATAAAGCAGGATCCATAGTCAGGGAGTTGGCCCTCATCCTCGCTCCGGCTTTTGTTTTGTACGGCTGGTGGGCCTACTTCAGCTGGCAGCATTATCATTCTGTTTTGGGGAATATGCCCTTTCAGCCCGTGGGGAGTCCAGATGAGACGCTGAGCGGGTATATCAGGCAAAACTTTTTCACCGCCACGGGTTGGCAGCGGCAGTATACCCTGTGGGTAAAGTGGTACTGGGCCAATTTTGGCTGGTTGGACACCGGTTTCCGGTCCTACCGGTTGTATCAGGTCTTGCTGGGTTTTATGGCAATCGGGCTTGCAGGTGCGGTTGGCGGCCTGTTCAGGTGGAGAGGACCAAAACCCCAGGTCAGGATCAGTCTGGTAGTGCTGAGCGCCGCCTTTTACCTGGGGAATATTGCCTTTCTCTACGTGGTGGAGCTGGTGTATTTCTTAAGGTTTCACAATACTATGCTCCAGGGCAGATATTTGCTTACAGCCCTTGTGCCGCTCAATATTTTAATATTGACCGGTATCAGGTTTTTGCTGCCGGGTAGGCTGCAGCCTTATGGGGACATACTAATGGGGGTAGGGGCTTTTGCTCTAAACGTCTCAGCTTTGTTGCTGCTTTTGTCCGAGTATCACGGGATAGGCGTCATATAACCGGACTTGGCAGCAGGGCAAACCGGAAGCTTTAAAGGAATGATAATGTGTTCACTCAAGACCGCAAAGTGGTTGTAATCATACCTGCTTATAATGAACAAGACAGCATTGGCCTTGTGATTAAGCAGGTTTTGCAATACCACTGCACAGTGTTGGTCATTGACGATGGTTCCAGTGACCAAACCGGCTCTGCGGCGGCAAAAGCCGGCGCAGAAGTAATCAGCCTGCCGCAGAACCTGGGGATTGGCGGGGCAGTACAGACCGGATACCTGTTCGCTTTCCGGCATGGTTATGACATTGCGGTACAGGTTGATGCGGACGGTCAGCATAAACCGCGGGAACTCCACAAGATATTACAGCCCCTGCTGGATGGTGAGGCTGATTTGGCGCTGGGATCAAGGTATATAGCAAAGACCTCCTTTAAGTCCAGCTTCAGCCGCAGGACCGGAATGATTCTACTCTCCTTGCTCGTAACCATGCTGACCGGGCAGCGAATCTATGACACGACTTCCGGGTTCAGAGCGGCAAACAGGAAGGTCATTGAGCTCTTTGCCCATGAGTATTCCACTGACTACCCGGAAGTTGATGCACTGGTTCTGGCGAGAAAGAACGGGATGAGGATAAAGGAAGTCTCAGTGGAAATGGATCAACGTTGCGCGGGAGAGTCGTCCATCACCCCCTTCCGCTCGGCCTATTATGTGACAAAGGTTATTTTGGCCTTGTTGGTAAGAAGTCTGCGTTCGGTGTAGGTGCAGGATGAAGGAAATCTTTCTGTTGTGCTTAATATTAAGTATAGGGTTTATCCTGGTTGTGGCAGGGCTGGTACACAAAAAACTGCTGAGGGAGCAGCATGCCATCCTGTGGCTTATTTTCGGCGCGGGGATGATTGTGCTTTCGACCAACTCCATGTGGCTCGACAGGATAGCCAGCCTGTTGGAAGTACAGTACCCACCGGCTCTGCTGTTTTTTATCGGCATTATGGTCTGCCTGGTGTTGATTTTGTACCTGACGGTTTTGGTTTCCAAACTTTCAGGCCGGGTAGTCAGGCTTACCCAAGAGGTTGGCATTTTAAAATACGAGGAAGACAAGAGGGAGTAGCTTGAAAAATAACTCAACGTAGCTTAAAAATGGGCGCACTTAAATAAAGGCACTATCGCCTTTGAAAAGTAGTTAGCCTAAGCCACTGTAATATCAGCTTCTTTTATCACACCATTGGAAACGAGGAGTTTAACGGCTTGTTTAATTGCTTTCTCTTTCTGTTTTTCCAGCATTTCTTGCGGCATATCAATTTTGTACAAATCGCTTGGATTCCACTCTTCACCAGTAACAAACATGTTGTAAATGGCGGTGAGTATCATCCTTGCGATAGCGATAATGGCTCTCTTTTTTCCCCTCCTTTTGCAAAGGTGTTCGTACTTGATTTTGTAGTAAGGAGACTTGTCCGATTTCACGGCTGCATGGGCAACTTGCACCAATGCAGGTTTGAGGTAGACACCGGCACGTGTAATTCGGACAGATTTCTTCTTACCGGCAGATTCGTTGTTGCTCGGTGTTAGACCCGCCCAACAGCATAAACGCTTGGAGTTGGCAAACTGAGACATATCGGTACCAATCTCGGAGATGATGGTGATGGCAGAGACTCTGTCAACTCCGGGAATGGTACGAAGGAGAGTAATGGCGCTTTCATAAGGAGCAACCATCTTGTCCAGCTTTTTATCCAGCTTGGCAATGGACTGTTGGACGAATTCCAGATGGGAGCGGACCATTACGA
>JAJYNB010000286.1 GCA_021786555.1 Bacillota bacterium
CAAAGGTACGGTGCATTGTAGCCAAGGTTGAAGGCAAAAAGTGTATCCTGCTCACTCCATCAGGTGAGTTTGTCAGGATTAGCCGCGCGCCTCACCCTGTTAAGGTGGGTCAGGAAATCGAACTTACCCGGGACTCAAATCCCTGGTACAGGGTCGCCGCTGTGGCGGCAGCCGTGCTCCTTATCGGACTGATCCTGCCTCTCTACCCTCTGCTGACCGCCTCTGCCCAGCCGGTCGCCTATTTGTCTGTGGATATCAACCCCAGTTTGGAACTGGGTGTCAATAAAGAAGGTAAAGTCGTACAAGTTAAGAGCTTTAACCAAGCCGCCGGCAATCTGACCGGTGCTGCCGGAATAACAAACCAGGGAGTATACCAGGCCATGCAGGCTTTGATAAGCCAGGCGCTAAAGCAAGGTTTTCTGGCCCAGGGCAAACCCAATCTTATTGTCGCCGTTTATACGGATAACGCCAAATTTCAGTTTGATAAAGGGAAGATCCAGGCGGTCGTACAGCAGGAAGTAGCTTCAGCCAGGATTGCAGCCGAATTGGTGGTCACTGCCACCAGCATGGAGATGCACCAGCAAGCAACCGCTGACCAGATTTCCCAGGGAAAATACCTGGTACTGAATGCGATGAAAGCCAGGGGCAAAGGCATTGATTTGGAAAACATGCGGCAGGATGGCATAAATCAGGCGCTGGCATCCCAAGGGCTGAATATTGCCGATGTAGCCCCGGGTGTAACAAAACTAAACCCCGGCAGCAAAGACGGTACAGGCGGCATGGGCTCTGGTGGGGACCAAACCAAGGGCGACGGAGCGCAGAAGGGCGGTCAGGAAATCGAAGGAGTACCCCAGCCCGATAATGGCTCTGCCAAAGGCAAGGAGGAAAAACCTCACAGGCCCGGAATGCAAAAGGAAAAAAGCGAAGGTGACGGAGCTAAGGGCGACAGCAAGCAGGGTGTGAGCCAAACTATGACATCCCCGCAGAACCAGCCAGCCCAGGTCAAGTCCCAGCCCACCACTACCGGACAACAAGGTGAGAGCAGCGACTCCGATCAGGAGTCCAGGGGTAAGGATGAGCATTGATTGGCGCAAAACAGGAGGCCGTTGTAAACACGGCCTCCTGTTTTGCTGTTCAGAAAGTATATATTTCAGTTAGAAATCTGTCATCACGCCAGGTTTCCCTCACGGGCCAGGCTGTTTTTTTTCCTGGAGAATTTCCTGGTAGAGTTTTTGCGTGCGCTCCAGCATGCGTTCGAGGGAAAATTCCTGAAAGCGCCGCTGGCCGTTAGCCCCGAGACGGGCCGCCAGGACTTTGTCATCCAACAGGCGGCTGATGGATGCTGCCATGAGAATGGGATCACCGGGCGGAACCAGCAGCCCGTTTTCTTCATGTCTGACCAATTCCGGCACTCCTCCCACCTTGGACGCCACCACCGGTTTGCCGAAAAACATGGCTTCCAGCAGCACTAAGCCCATGCCCTCGGAAATTGAAGGCAGGCAGAGAATGTCAAGAATTGCGAGCACCCGCTGTATTTCAGGGTAGTAACCGGTGAACAGCACTTTATCGGCTATATTCAGGTCAGAGGCCTTCTGCCTCAGATCCTGTTCCAAAGGACCCGAACCCACCACCAGAAATTTAACTCCTGGATGTGTGAGGCTGACAAGTTGCGCTGCTTCCAGAAAGTAGTGAAGGCCTTTGACTGGGTGCAGTCTGCCGATGGTTCCGACCAGAGGAACTCCCGGCTCAATCCCCAGTTCAAGGTAGATGTTTTCCAGCAGTTCCAGGCCGCTGAAACGAGCGGGGTTAATGCCGTTGTAGATAGTGACCGTACGCCTCGCCCCCCGCTCTTTGGCTTCCGGCTGGAGAAAGTTTGAAATGGTAATTACCCGGGAGGCCGAAGGCATAGTAAGGCGGTCGAGAAGCATGGCAGCCCAGGCCGCTTTTTTGCTCAGGTAGTCCTGGGCCAGGGAACTGTGTACCGTAGTGACGATGGGCAGGTTCAGCCAGCGGGCGGATATCCGGGCTGTCAAGTTTGCCCGGCTGCCGTGGGTATGGACGATATCTATATTTAGGGTCTTCATCAGTTTAACCAGCTGCGGTATTACGGTGAGGTCCCAAGGATTCTTCATATCCAGAGTCCTAACCGCAATGCCCTGTCCTTCGGCTGCACCATGGAGGGGACCCCGGCAGAGGCAGGCTAAGAAAGGCGCAAAACTATCCTTGTCCAGGCCGTTGCACAGGGCCAGGACATGCTCTTCTGCGCCGCCGATTTCGTTGCCTCCGATTACCTGCAGGACGCGGATTTTTTCCATAGTTCACCTCTGTTGGGCATACTATTGATAATACTATCACAAAAATGATTGCTATGCACCAAATGCTGCAGGCTACGAGGTATTCAGGGGGGCCATGTCGAATAAGGAACAATATCATGAGGACCCGAGCTGCTAGTCCGTGGAGCTTCAAAAGCACACTCCGACAGGGGCCGTTTACGGCCTCCCTCGGACATCGGACTTCGTACCTCGGACCTCGATTAAAAGGAGGGCCACAAGTGAGCCTGGATATTCAACAAATTCAAGAAATACTGCCCCACCGCTATCCCTTTCTGCTGGTAGATCGCATCCTGGAGCTCGAAGATGGGAAAAGGGCTGTGGGCAT
>JAJYNB010000429.1 GCA_021786555.1 Bacillota bacterium
TCTGTCCCCAAACCCTCTACCGTGAGGATCCGGCAGCCCTCTGCTTCCAGAGCCGGCACCAGACAGGAATTCACGGCGTCCCCGTTCATAATCACGGTGCAGGCGCCGCATTCCCCTTCCCCGCAGCCCTCCTTGGCGCCAAAAAGCTGCAACTCCCGGCGCAGGAAGATTAATAAGGACAGGTGAGGTTCCACCAGGGCGGACACCTTTTCACCGTTCACAACGCAGTTGAGGCGGACTTTGGCCAACTCCGTCCCTTCACCTTTAGCGGTGTTGGCAGGCTGTTCACACATTTTTTCCACCCCCTTCACACTGCCGGATTGCCCGTTTAAGCAGGACAGCAGCTAGATGTTTTCTATATTCAGCCGAAGCCCGCACATCGGAGATCGGCCGGATGTATTGCTCTACCTCCTGGGCAGCCTGCTCTGCTGTCGCAGGATTTATGCCAACTACGTTGAGCCTTTCCTCCAATTGCCTTAGTCGCAGGGGTGCAGGGGCCAGGGCGGAGACGGCGATACAGAGTTTTTTGGATTCCGTCAGGCGGACAGCGACCCCGGCCACGGCCAGGTCGTGCCCCTTCACCCGCCCCTGTTTCATGTAAACGCTCCTGTCCCCGTCCCCAGGGTCGGGCAGGTAGACACCTGTCACCAATTCATCAGGCCTAAGCACAGTCTTTTTTACCCCGGCAAAAAACTCATCAATGGGAATCTCCCGGCTCCCTGTTAACGACTTGACCTGGACCCAGGCCTCGAAGACCAGCAAAGGAGGAGCCAGATCAGCCCCCGGTGAAGCGTTACAGATATTGCCCGCCAGGGTCGCCCGGTTGCGCACCTGGTGAGTGCCAAGGACGCCTGCGGCATCAGCCAGGGCCGGGTATTTTTTGCGCGCAACGGGTAACTGGGCTATCTGGTTAACAGTCACAGCGGCACCGATTAACAGCCCTGCTCCCCGAGTGTACTCAAACCGCCTGGCCTCTGGCAGTGCTTTAATATCCAGCAGATGAGCGGGTGACTCAATGCTTCTGCGGATCAGGACCAGCAAATCGGTCCCGCCTGCCAAAACCCTGCAGTTTTCCCGTTCTTCGTCCAAGAATTCCAGGGCTTCAGCCAGGCATTGGGCCCGTAGATAGTCAAAGTTGCCCACCATCTTCACACTCCCCCTGAGGCGATGCTGCCAGGCGCCATTAAGGCGCCCCTAGATATGTATGCTGGACAAATCCAAAAAAGATAAATTTCTCTGCTTTAACAGGTCATTTAGCATTAAAGAGGGAGACGGCTCTAATGGGCTGTCTCCCTCTATGTTACTCAGGTACACAGAAGTTCAAGGGCTTGGTGCAGGCGGAAAAATAGCATGCTAATTCATGTGCTGAACCGCATGCTAATCTGCTTATTATTTAGGAAATGGATTAGCCGGTCAGAATTGCAGGCAGTAACGAAAGGGCAGTACGACCTGCACAGCCAGTCCATTCAATCGGTGCAAGAACGGTATATCCAAGCCCGGGAAAATGCGTGGAAGGCGAAACAGGCCGGGTATAGTCAAATCCGTTACCCATACCGGACCAAGCGGTATTACCCAACCCGGTGGAAAAAAGACGGATTTGTCGTATACAAGAGCGGACGTATCAAATTGAGTATGGGAATTCGCAATGGTAGACGGGAAAAGCCCATTATAATCAATACCAATCGTCAACCGGAAGGCAAAATTAAGGAAATCGAGTTGATCTGGGACCGAATGCTTATGCTGGCCATAAGCTATGAGGATGGACAAGCTCCTAAGGAAAACTCGAACACCGGTATTGCAGCTATCGATATGGGCGAGATCCATGCCATAGCCGCAATAAGTGACACTGGTCAAAAAATGGTAATCACAGCCCGAAAACTACGGAGTCTGAAGCGGCTACGGAACAAAAAACACGGTCAACTGCGGAAAAAGCTAAGCCGGTGCAAGAAAGGTTCCCGCCGGTGGAGAAAACTTACCCGGGCAATGAGCAAAAACAGCAGCAAAACCGATGCCCAGCAGCGGGATATTCTGCACAAAACCAGCCGTCAGTTTACCGGGTGGGCAGTTGAAGACAGGGTGAAAGAAGTCGTGGTTGGCGACGTCGAAGGTATTCAGCGTAACACATCGTCTAGGAAAAAGACCAATTCGAAAAAGAAACGCCGTACCCGCCAACACAATCAGCGCATGAGTCAATGGCCATTTGGGATACTGATTGCTTTTTTGACCTATAAGCTAATGGCCGAAGGAATTTCCCTCACAAAAATAGATGAAAGCTACACCACACAGACATGTCCTGTCTGTGGCCGGAGGAAAAAAGTGTCCGGTAGAATATACAATGCTGCTGCGGGTATATAGAGCACCGTGACATCAACGGTGCAAAAAACATCCTCAGTAAGTACAGGTACAAAAATATTTGTGACCTTGGCTTCACTGGCAAAAAGGTTACGTATCTACGGCCCACCGGGTAAATAGGGGTGGAAAATAGTAGAAGCCTGGAATCGGGCCAGGAGAGAAACAAAACTTTCCTGTTGTCGGGAGAATCAATGGACGTCGGGCATCCAGCACTCAATATCCGTGTTTTGAGTGCTGGATGAGGTCTCCCAAACGGGAGATTGTCCCAGCCTTCCGGCGATATTCTCCTTGAAGCTCCCGCCTCTTAGCGCAGCGTAGGCGGGGGAGGTTCACTATCATACCATGGGGTACCGGCATTCTCAAGTTAGTGGAATGTTTCGCAATTATTTCTGTTACCGTTGTAAGCCTGTTTCGAGCGTCATACCCAAGGAAGTGGTCTGCCCTTTACCGTCAGCGCTGCTAGTACTGGCATTTCAATTTTATCAGCCCTTTGCCGCTTACTTTTATGTATTATGAAAAAGGCGGCCTATTTTCGCCTGATCAGAAACAGTTCATCCTGGTTGCGCAGTTTAGCGATCAGAACTTCTTTGCAGTCGGCAATTCCGGTTTTGATTAGTTGTTGCTGCAGCCAGTCCATGCTTTTACCGCTTATGGTCAAAGTGTTTGTCTGGATGACGCCGTCAGCAATCAGGGGCGCCGGCACCTGAATCGTGGTTTGCCAGTTCGACTTGGGAATAAAGCTTATCTTCCTGGAAGGCTCGAGCGCGGCCCAGTCGATTTCCGACAAATGACCATGGCCGTTGAGGCGCAATTCGGAATACAACTCTGGGACAGTCAATTTGCTGGCGTAGAAGTTTTCAAGATTGAATTCTCCGGCTTGGACAAGGTACTTCGGTTTTCCGTGCAGCAGAAAACGCGCCCAATTAGCGCGTGCAGCAGTAGTCACAAGCAGATGACCGGTGGAAAGTCCAAGCAGGGCTATTGATGCGCCCAGGATATTATGCTCTTTCAGGGGATCCGCGGCCACAGTTCCCACGATGATCATCAGGGCATAGTCATACATAGTGCGTTTGCCTATTCCCTTGCTGTTCAGGCGGATCAGGCCATAGATGATAAGGTACATGGCGATTGATTTGAGGAAAAGCAACACTAATTCCAATGCCATCCAGGCTCCCTTGGCGCTGATTTGACTTGGTTTAGTGTGTCCTGGTTTAATGCCTTGCATGTAGACACTGGCTTCGGCGCCATAACAAAAGCCGGCCTCCCCTTAACGGTGGGAGGCCGGTTGTGATTTTGGCAATGGTCACGAAGCGGCGGAGGCGTAGTGGTCGAGGGCCAGCCAATAGGCGCCGTAAGCGGGCTCGGCTTTGGCAATCTCGATTTTGGCCCGCGGGGCGACGCGGTGGACGGTAGTCGTGTATTCATCAATGAGCAGGGGGTTACTGCCCTTAAACAGGCTTCCGGCCAGGGTGACAGGTACTTCTGCCTGCAGGTCAAAACCGAGCCTTTTGATCACTCCGCCTGCCATTCCGCCCAAGGTCCGGCCCATATTGAGCAGCAGGTCCTGGCATACTCTGTCTCCCTGGGTAGCCAGGTTAAAGACGAGGATCGGTATGGCGTAGAGTATTTCCGGCGCGACCTGCTGGGAGAGTACAATTTCCACCAAATCTTTCATCTGGTTTAAGCCCAGCAATTTGGGAAGTTCAAGGGCGAGACGGGTTTGGGGTCCTGTCTGTTCTTCAGAGCGGAAGGCGTGATGCAGCGCGTCTTTCAAGAGGTCAATTCCGCCGCCCCGGTTGCCCAATTCATAGGACATGCCGCGCAGGATAACTTCCTCACCGTCCTTTGTCCGGCCGGCGGCATTTGCTCCTGTGCCGCAGATGGAGACCACGCCCCAATTGTCAGGGTTTCCCGCCCGCAGGCCGATCCAGGCGTCATTAATAATTTTAAAAGGAACTTCATCAAATATACCGCGGCAAATCTCGTCCAAAACCGTAAAATCCGCTGGTAAGTCCGCTCCGGCCAGGCCCAAAACAGCGTAGCCTATTTGCTCAACGGCAATACCCAGTTTTTCCAGAGCTTGGTCCAAGGCCTGTTGAAGGGAGGTTCGGGCCGATTCTTTGCCCACAACTTGATGGTTTGAACCGAAGGACAGGCCGGAGGAGAGGATGGTTCCCTGTTCATCGCCGATAATGCAGAGAGTTTTGGTTGCTCCGCCGTCGATACCAACTAAATACATTATGCGTTTCGCTCCTCTCTAAAATTTCCCAGGTGTTCCCGGTGGCTTGCCAGGATGTCCGTCAATAGTTTCTGCGCCGTATCCAGGTCATGAACCAGAGGGTTATTGATCAGGGCCATCAAGGCTTTTTGTCGATCACCCTCTACAGCTGCTTCAATAGTCAGGATTTCGTAGGCCTTGACCTGCTGGACCAGACCCCGGACTTGCTGCGGCAGATAGCCCTGGGCCAGAGGCTGCGCTCCCTCGCGGTTGACGATACAGTTGGTTTCAATCACGCTGTCAAAGGGGAGATCCGGAATCGCTCCCTGATTCAGGGTGTTCACGACATGAATTGCGGATTTGTTATTCCAGATGCTGTTCATCAGGGACACGGCGGCTTCCGAATAGAGGGCGCCGCCCCGTTGGGAGAGTTCTTCCGGTTTGGCGTTCAGGTTTTCATCCTGGTACAAGGCAAAGAGTTTCTCTTCGATGCGCATCACTTCGTCGGCCCGGGTGCCGACGCCTTGCGCCGTTTTTTCCCTCTCTTCCGCCAGCATCTGCCGTTCAAAATAGAAGTACCTTAAGTAAGGGGAGGGAATAAGGCCCAAAGCCAAAATGAATTCATGGGCCCAGGCGATGTTGGGAATATTTTTGACCACTTCTTCTGCCACGGCAGGCGAGTGTAAAATCTGCTGCGTGATGTTTTCCCCATCAAGGTAAACATGTTGGATATAGCTCAGGTGGTTTAGTCCAACAAACTGACAGTGCAGCCGTTTCTCATCCACACCCAGCTGCTGGCGCAGGGCATTTTCCATATTGAGCGGGACATTGCAGAGCCCGATGCACCTGACCCTGGAATATTTAAGTACGGCTTCCGTAATAATTCCCGATGGGTTGGTAAAGTTAATCAGCCAGGCCTTGGGGCACAACTCCTCCATATCCCTGCAGACCTCCAGGATGACGGGGATGGTGCGCAGGGCTTTCGCAAACCCTCCGGGTCCCGTTGTCTCCTGGCCGATGGCCCCGTATTTTAGAGGGATACTTTCGTCTTTCGCCCTGGCCGCAAGTCCGCCGACCCGGAATTGAGTTATGACAAAGTCGGCATCCCGTAAGGCTTCCCGCCGGTTGAGAGTGGTGGTGACAGTTATGTCAAGCCCGCTCTTTTTGAACATGCGGCCTATCAATGCCGCATTGATTTCAGCTTTTTCGCGGCCCTCAGGGATGTCCACCAGGACGATTTCGCGGACAGGAAGAGAATCATGCTGTTTGATCAGTCCGTCGGCCAGTTCCGGGGTGTAGCTGCTGCCGCCGCCGATGACGACAAGTTTAATCTTCTTCATTTAGTAAGTCTCCTTAAGCGTGAATTGTGTCCACATTGACGTGAAGATGCAGAGGCGCTAGCACCTTAAAGGCTTCAGCATAGGCAAATCCCCTGCCTGCAGCATACTGTGCGGCTTTAAAGTCGAAATAACCCTTGTACTTCGCCAAAGTCTCTTCGTCAAATTGACTCCTATGAACGGCAATGGAGCGGATTTTCAAATCCCATGTATCATCTGCGTCGATAAAGGTATTGGGGTAGGCCGTATTGTAGAAGGCAATTCCCTTGACTTCCCACTGCTTGGAGGGATTTGGGTCACCATAGGAGCGGTAATGGGGAAAAGAACTGAACAGGCAGGCCACGGCTGCGGCCATGCCCACTCTCCTGTGGTCGGGATGAGCTTCATATGGCAAAAAGGGGTCCACGGTCATGACCATCTCCGGTTGCTCCTCTCTGATTACGGTCAGGATCCGGCTGGTAAGTTCCTGTTCATTGGGATAGGAACCATCGGGGTAGTCCAGGTAAAGGGCCGAGGATACTCCCAGTAGTTTTGCGCTCTCTTCCGCTTCCTTCTTTCGGGTGAGAGCAAGCTCTCCCGGGTCAACCGCCGGATCCAGAGTACCCAGGGCGCCGTCGGTGACCGTGAGATAGGTGATGTGACAGCCTGACTGCGCCAGTTTGGCAATGGTGGCCCCGGCGCCAATTTCATTGTCATCCGGATGAGGCTGAATACAGAGGAGTTTTTTGCATCCGGCCAAGTCCGGAATGGGTAAAAGGTCCTTCAACTCCATTTTAGTTCCCCTCCTGGGTTTATTCTTCTCTATCATCTTAGCATGGATAAAAATATTCCGTCAATTAAAGCGTTTTAATTTAAAAGCAAAAAACTTTTGAAAATTTCATTTTACATGTTGTTAAGAGTTAGATTATTCTGTACAATTAAGGCAATAATTAAAGCGTTTTAATTTTAGGGGGGGTTTGGATGAGAAATAAGGGCAAAAGTATCCTCTACAGCTCAGGTAACCTTGCGGCATCACTTGCCGGGTCGGCGTTCTCCACCTACATCATCTTTTATTATGTCGATGTGCTTAAGATGCCGGCTGAGCTGATCGGGTTGGGGATGGCGATATCCGGCGTTTGGAACGCTGTCAACAACCCGCTTTTTGGGCAGATCTCGGACCGCACGAGGCTTAAGTGGGGGCGGAGGATTCCGTACATTGTTGCAGGTTCAATCCCCTTTATTCTTTCCTTTATGCTGCTCTGGATTCCGCCGCTAAAATGGTTAAACGGCAGCACAAATCTGATGTTTGCATATTTCATTTTTGCGGTGTTCCTGTTTGACAGCCTGTTCACCCTGGTGATTATCAACTGGACGTCACTGTTCCCGGAGATGTACAAATCCCAGGAAGAGAGGACCAAGGTCTCGGCCTACCGGCAGGTTTTCGGGATTGTGGGAAATATCGTGGGGATTGCGATACCTCCTATCCTTTATGGCGCAATAGGCTGGCCGGCCATGGGGGTGGCCTTCGGCCTGGTGACGCTGGTTTCCTTAGGCTTCAGCCTGTTGGGGTCCAAGGAGGATCCCACTTACAGCGAGGGTGAGGGCCTGTCAACCCTGGCTTCACTTAAAGCGACCATTGCCAACAGATCCTTCCTGATGTATGTTCTTGGGGCTATGTTCCTGCAGTTTACGTTCGTCATGCTCCAGGCGGGGCTGCCCTTCTACGCCAAGTACGTACTTAAAGTTGAAGGGTTTAAAGTATCCCTTATCCTGGGAACAATCTTTATTGTAGCCTTGTTCTTTGTTAATATTTGGGCCAAAAGGGCTAATAAGCATGGTTCGAAAAATACCATTATCCTTGCCAGCATACTCTATGGTTTAGCCTTGATTCCATTTTGGTTTGTGCATGGTTTCGTTGGCGGCATGATCACAGCCGGTGTTCTCGGTTTTGGCCTCGCGGGTTTGATGATTTTGCTTGATGTTCTGTTGTCGGACACCGTTGATGAAGATGAGTTGAGAACGGGAGCAAGGCGGGAAGGAATGTATTTCGGGGTTAACGGCTTTATGGTTCGGCTCAGTGTATCTTTTCAATCTCTGATTATGGGAAGCGTGCTTAAATTCTCCGGCTACAATGCGAACCTCCCCATAGATGCTCAACCTCAATCGGCCGTTCTGGGAATCAAGTCGCTGATTACGATTGTACCTATGGTTTCACTGGTCATAGCCATCTTCTTCTTCTCACGCTATCCGCTTTTCGGGCAGAGATTGCAGGATGTCAAGCACAAGGTGGAACTTTTACACCGGCAAAAAAACCAGGGAATCCATGCTTGACTGGTGATAAGGAGTAGACATAATGTCGGTTAATATCTATGATGTTGCTAAAAGAGCGGGGTTATCGGTTGTCACGGTGTCACGGGTGTTGAACAACTCCCCTAAGGTAAGGGATTATAACCGCCAAAAGGTACTTAAGGCCATGGCAGAACTGGACTACAAGCCCAATGCCGCAGCCCGTAACCTGGCTAAAGGGGATACCGGGATGATCGGACTTGTCCTGCCCGCCGTTGATGACCCGTTTATATCTCAAGTTCTGTTTGCGGTGGAAAGGGCCGTACGGGAGAGGGGCATGTTTCTGGTTACCGCTTTCGCCGCCAGTGACGAAGAGTTAAGCCATGCCAATCCGGGGAGGATGTTCTTGGAAAACCGGGTGGACGGAATCTTGATTCTCAGTCCGATAATAAGTGAAGAATATATTCTGGAGTTAAAAAAAAACCGCTTTCCTTTTGTACTCCTGGATCAACACCATTCGGCGGTGCAGGCGCCTTCGGTGACGGTTGACAACTTTTATGGAGGTTACCAGGCGACAGCGAGCCTGATCGCTGGGGGGGTTAAACGAATTGCCCATATTAGCGGGTCAACTATATATGAAAGTAGTGTACAGCGGCTGGAAGGGTACAAACAGGCTTTGCGGGATTACGGCCTGCACATTGATGAGGAGTTGATTGCAGCAGGCAACTTCAGCGTTGAAAGCGGATATAAAGCCATGATGGGATGGATTGAGCTTGGCAAGATACCGGAGGCTGTCTTTGCCGCTGATGACAACACCGCCTTTGGAGTAATGGATGCGGCAAGCAAACATAAAATCGCAATCCCGACAGAACTGGCACTGATCGGTTATGACGACCATCCTTTCGGGTCGATGCTCCATCCCGCTCTCAGTACGGTCCGGCAGCCTACCGCAGCACTGGGAAAGCAGGGGGTTGACCTCTTGCTGAATGTGCTGGCGGGTAAAATAAAAAGAGCCGTGACCATTACCCTAAAACCTGAAGTGGTTCTGCGGGAGACGACGCGGGCAATCAATCGTCCGTCATGCGACCCGAATTATTCTGTCTCCTGACTCCTGGCCCCAAAGAGTCAGCTGGGGACGGTTCCTGATTGACTCATCAATCATGCACAATGCGGCCCGGATAATTCTGACTCCTAACTCCCGACCCCAAAGAATTACTCCGAAAAAATGAAAAATAATTCAGAATTTCGGACTTAAGAATTATGATGATAAGCTTAAAGTATTCTGACTCCTGACTCCTGAATTCTGACTTCTTCTTAACTTGACAACTACAATCGCGAAGGATTATAATGGAATCCGTGCATTGAGGTGAATCTGGTGCGGATTAATGTTGCTAAAGTCCGTAAGACTTTTGGCGCGTCAGAGACTTTTGAGTTTAAGGAAGCTGCTCAGGTTCTCGACTCGGACGACGCTGCGGTGAAATTCATCCAACCGCTGGATGTAACGGTTAAGGCTGCAAATGTGGGCCATGGGATCCTGCTGCAGGGCAAGGTGCATACGGAAGTAGAGCTTGACTGCAGCCGCTGCCTGGGAAACTTCAGCCTGACGGTTGACACCGGGTTTGAGGAGGAAGTGTGCCACAGTTCTGATGTGGCTGCCTATTTGGCTGACCATCCGGAGGCTGTGGAGGAGGAAAACTATACGGTTTTTTCCTCGGATGTTCTGGATATTACGCCGCTGGTGGTTGAACATGTACTCTTAGCCCTGCCCATGAAGCCTCTGTGCAGGGAAGAATGTAAGGGCCTTTGCTCCAGGTGCGGCCGCAACCTGAATGTGGCAGCATGCAGCTGTGAGCAGGAAGCGGTTGATCCCCGGTTGGCCGGATTAGCAAGCTTTTTTAATAAGGAAAAGTAGTATTGTTTGATTTTCAGTCTGTGAAGGGGGTGTTAAAGAATGGGTGTACCTCAACATCGTCAATCGAAAACTCGTGTACGCAGACGCAGAGCGATGCAAAAGCTTTCTGCACCAGGTTTTACCGAATGCCCCCAATGCCATAAGCCGAAAATGACCCACCGGGTTTGCCCCGAGTGCGGTTATTACAATGCCAGAGAAGTCGTCAGTGCAGAATAAACAGTATCTGTGTAAAATAACCAAGAGTTTTTTGAACTCCTGGTTATTTTTTTGTTATTTTTTTACTTGTGAAACGGGCAGTGTTTGCATATACTACTATTAGCACCAGGTATTAATACCTGGTAAGAAGAACAAGGTGGAAAAACATGGCCGGGACGAGACAAAAACAAAGACGGCAGGAGCAGCTAAGGGGGCTTTTGCGGGATAATCCCTTTGTTACGGACGAAGAATTGGCTGACAGTCTGGCTGTGAGCATTCAGACTATCCGGCTTGACCGTTTGAATTTGGGGATTCCCGAATTGCGGGAGCGGGTCAGGCAGGTGGCAGAAGGAGCAACTGCTCAGCTGAAATCCTTGAGCGGCGCTGAACTGGTAGGGGAACTGCTGGATGTGGAATTGGGTCATCAGGCAATTTCACTGCTGGAAATCACTGCGGAGATGGTGTTTGAAAAGACCAGGCTTGCCAGGGGGCACCATTTATTTGCCCAGGCCAATTCCCTGGCGGTGGCTGTAATTGATGCCAGCGTGGCTCTGACCGGTACAGCCCAGGTAAGATTCAAGCGCCCAGTCCGACTGGGCGAACGGGTTGTGGCCAAAGCGTTGGTCACTGGCATCAAGGGGACAAGGTTTAATGTCTCGGTCCATTCCAGTGTAAACAGTGAAGAAGTATTTCGCGGTGAATTTGTTATTTTTGCCAAGGGTGTGGAGGAGGATGTGTCAGATGCGCATAGCCCTTGATGCCATGGGCGGGGATTTCGCACCCGCTGAGATAGTGAAAGGAGCGGTGGAGGCTGCCACGGCTCAGCCTGAGTTAGAAATTTTTCTTGTGGGCGTGCCTCAGGCAATCGAGACAAGTGGAGTGAAACTGCCGGCGAATGTTTCTATCCACCGGGCCAACGAGGTGATAGGGATGGATGAGCACCCGGCTACGGCCATCCGCCGTAAAAAAGATGCTTCGATTGTCGTTGCCACCCGGTTGGTAAAGGAAGGTAAAGCGGATGCGGTAGTTTCCGCAGGGAACACCGGAGCCCAGATGGCTGCCGCTCTCCTCGGCCTGGGGAGAATCAAAGGCATAGAACGCCCAGCCATTGCCACAGTCTTGCCTACTGCCCAAGGCGGAAAACTGGTCCTGGACGTGGGGGCAAACGCTGATGCCAAACCCCAGCACCTGTACCAGTACGGGGTGATGGGCAGCATCTATGCTGAAAAAATCCTGCATATCAGTAACCCGAGGGTGGCCTTGCTGAACATCGGTTCGGAGGAGACTAAGGGCAGTGAACTGGCCCTCGCAGCCTATGAATTATTGAAACAGGCTCCCGTTAATTTCACAGGCAATATTGAGGGCCGGGAAGTCCCCAGGGGAGAAGCAGATGTGGTGGTATGCGATGGGTTTGTCGGTAATGTTGTGCTGAAATTTGCTGAGGGAATGGCGGTCACCCTGTTCGAGATGATCAAAGAACAGATCACCTCCACTCCCTGGCGTAAACTAGGTGCAGGCATGGTTAAGCCCGGTCTGAAACAGGTGGCCAAAGTCCTGGACTATGCCGAGTATGGCGGCTCGCCGCTACTGGGAGTAGAGGGAGTGAGCATCGTGTGCCACGGTAGTTCCAAAGCCAAAGCAATCAAAAACGCTGTCAGGGTCGCCGCGGAATGCGTGCAGAGCGGGTACCTTGAGGAGATTAAGGATAATTTGCGGGAAGGGAAGGCGTAAAAATGATGAAAGTGCGCAGTGTGGGGATTGCAGGAGTAGGTTCCTACCTACCTGAAAATGTGATTACCAACGCCGATCTGGCGAAATTGGTAGAAACCAACAACGAATGGATTGTAAGCCGGACGGGAATCAAGGAAAGACGTACGGCGGGAGAAGGTGTGCCTGTTTCGGACCTCTGCTTTATGGCTGCCAAGCGGGCTTTGGAGGATGCAGGCATCAGGGCGGAAGACCTGGACCTGATTCTGGTCGCTACCGTAACCCCTGATTTCCTCTTTCCCTCCACCGCCTGCCTCATCCAGGCCAAACTAGGGGCACCTAAGGCTGCCGCCCTGGATATAGAGGCGGGCTGTTCGGGTTTTCTCTATGGTTTGGCTGTAGGCAGCCAGTTTGTCGCAACCGGCATGTATGAAAACGTTCTGGTTATCGGGGCCGAAACCCTGACCAAACTCGTAGACTTTACCGACAGAGCCACCTGCGTCCTGTTTGGGGACGGAGCCGGTGCTGCAGTGCTGCGCCCTGAGGAAGATGGCAAGGGGATTTTGTCCCTGGTTCTGGGCGCCCAGGGTGAAGGCGGGGAACTGCTGCAGGTACCGGCCGGGGGTTCACGCCTCCCGGCGAGCGAGCAGACCCTGAAGGACCGTCAGCACTACATCAAGATGACTGGCAATGAAGTGTATAAGTTTGCGGTGCGCACCATGGGGGAAGCCGCGGTCCAGTCCCTGGAAAAAGCGGGGCTTACCCCTGCAGATGTGGATGTATTGGTACCGCACCAGGCCAATATAAGAATTATCGATGCTGCAGTAAAACGCTTGGGAATTGACCCGGGTAAGGTTATAATAAACTTGGACCGTTTCGGCAACATGTCCGCGGCCTCGATTCCGGTGGCTTTGGACGAGGCGGTCACGTCAGGTAAAATCAAAAACGGCGATACCGTGGTCATGGTAGCTTTTGGGGCCGGGTTAACTTACGGGGCCTGTACCATGAAGTGGTCGAAGCCTGAGGGGGAACGTTGATGTTTAAAACCGTACTTTGTGATATGCTGGGTATCCAGTACCCGATAATTCAGGGGGGAATGGCCTGGGTGGCTACCGGCGAACTTGCTGCGGCAGTTTCCGAGGCTGGCGGCCTGGGAATTATTGGCGCTGGTCATGCCCCTGCTGACTGGGTGCGGGCCGAGATTCGCAAAGTAAAAGCGTTAACCAATAAGCCATTTGGGGTTAATGTGATGCTGATGTCACCTTTTGTTGAGGACGTCATGGCGGTGATTGTGGCGGAAAGAGTTCCGGTAATTAGCACCGGAGCCGGCAATCCGGGCAAATATGTACCTTCCCTGAAAGAGGTTGGCACCAAAATCATTCCTGTAGTGGCTTCAGTGGCTTTGGCTAGACGGTTGGAAAAAGTCGGGGTGGATGCTGTAATCGCTGAGGGCGGTGAGTCCGGCGGCCATGTGGGCGAAATCGGTACCATGCCCCTGGTACCACAAGTGGTGGACAGTGTTAAGATTCCGGTTATCGCTGCCGGCGGCATCGCTGACGGCAGGGGACTGATTGCGGCTCTGGCTCTGGGGGCTGTGGGGGTTCAAATGGGAACCAGGTTCATGTGCGCCAGAGAATGCACCATCTCCGGTAAAGTAAAGCAGGCCATTATCAAGGCTAAAGACCGGGATACTGTGGTTACAGGCCGGTCAACCGGACACCCGGTGCGCTGCCTGGAAAACAAATTTACCCGGGAGCTGGAGGCCTTGGAAAAAAGAGGCGCATCCATAGAGGAAATAGAAGAGCTCGGCACCGGTAAATTAAAGGCGGCCATGGTGGACGGGGATGTCCAGTACGGTTCAGTCATGTCAGGCCAGATCGCCGGCTGGGTTTCACGCGAGGAGCCCGCAGCCGAGATAATTAAAGATATCATTGAGGGGGCCCGGGAAGTGTTGGGCAGCATCCCCACGCGGCTGCAACTGCAGGAGGACAGAGGGTAAGTGAGTAAGCTAGCTTTCGTGTTTCCAGGCCAGGGTTCTCAGTATGTGGGAATGGGCCGCCAGTTGGTGGAGAATTTTCGCGAGGCTGCGGCTGTGTATGAAGAGGCTGCCGCTGTCCTGGGGCAGGGTTTTATAGATATAATTCTAAACGGCCCGGAAGATGAATTGAGGCAAACCTCGGTTACCCAACCCGCCCTGCTCACAACCAGCGTGGCCGCCCTGCGGGTGCTGGAGGCTCACGGCTTCAGGCCTGATATGGTGGCGGGGCACAGCCTGGGCGAGTACAGCGCCCATGTGGCCGCAGGCACCTTTAAGTTTGAGGCTGCTTTAAGGGTTGTGCGGGAGCGGGGAAGGCTGATGCAGGAGGCCGTGCCCAGCGGAGGCGCCATGGCAGCCATCCTGGGCCTGGAGAGATCGGTGATTGAGGAGGCGTGCCGCAAAGCTGCGGAGCAGGGAGTCGTAGAGGTAGCCAATTACAACTGTCCGGGCCAGGTTGTAATCTCCGGGCAGGCGCCTGCGGTTGAAGCCGCTATGGCTTACTGCAAAGAGACCGGAGCGAAGCGGACCCTGCCACTGGCCGTAAGCGGACCCTTTCATTCCAGTCTGATGCGGCCAGCCGGAGAAGGGCTGGGAAAGGTCCTGGCAGGGGTAGAATACCAGGCGCCGGCCTTGCCTCTGGCAGCGAATATTAACGGCGATTATGTTCAAACTAGGGAAGATGTCTCAGCCAGCCTAATCCAGCAGGTCAGCTCCTCAGTACGCTGGGAGGAGTGCGTGCAGCGTTTGCACGCCGCAGGAGCAGAGGTATTTGTGGAAGTAGGCCCCGGTAAGGTATTAAGCGGGTTGGTTAAAAAAATCATACCCGGGGTGGGCCTGGCCAATGTGGAGGATATCTCTTCCCTTGAAAAGTCCCTTGCATATTTAAAGGAGAGTAGATAAAATGATGCTGGAGGAAAAAGTAGGTATTGTTACCGGAGCTTCCCGGGGCCTG
>JAJYNB010000358.1 GCA_021786555.1 Bacillota bacterium
AAAACACTACATGGTTGCCTGCGGCGGCGGCAGATATTTCATCCTCCCGTATAGCCAAAAGCACACGGCCAATGCGGGAACGGGTAATGGCTATCAGCACCACAAAACTTAAGCCTAACAGCAGGAGCGCTGTATAATACATCTGAATCCTGTTCAAGGGAGCGGTGACTATCAGGCCAAACTCGCCGCCGCTGACCGAGCGGAAAGTATAGGCCAGTTGGCCCATGATAAGGGGAACCACTAAAGTGGTAAGAGCCAGGTAAGGACCTTTGAGCCTCAGACAGGGAAATCCAAGGATAATGGCAAATAGCATGGAAACAAGGCCCCCCACCGCTA
Source organism: Bacillota bacterium (assembly GCA_021786555.1). Taxonomy (GTDB): domain Bacteria; phylum Bacillota; class Desulfitobacteriia; order Desulfitobacteriales; family JAJXUE01; genus JAJZPO01. The sequence continues at coordinate 337 of JAJYNB010000358.1, forward strand.
CGGAGCTCCAAGGACCAATCTTATCTGCCAAGAGCCCGACCGAATAAGCCCCTGCGCCCATGAAAAAGGCCTGCCCCAGGTTTAATTGGCCGGTATACCCGGCAACCAAATCCCAGCTGGCAGCAAAAATCGCATATAGGCAGGCCATAGTAAGCAGGGACAGTATGTAGAAGGAGTCAATTATCTGCGGGACCAGGAGTAACAAGATGAATACGGGAATGCTAATCACGAGGGACAAGTTTCTTTTGGCCATGGCCAACATTTTAGGCTTCCCCCTTTCCCAAAATCCCTTGCGGGCGTAAAATCAGGGCCAGTACCATCACCAGGAAGGTAAAGGCTTCTTTCAATTGAGGCGATATGGCGTAAGAAGTGGACATCTCAATCACTGCTACGATAAACGCCCCAATCAGGGTGCCCGGGATATTTCCCAATCCCCCCAGAACCACAATGGTAAAGGCCACAAGGATTGGGGTCTGGCCCATACTGGGTGTTACCGTCAGGAACGGCGCCACCAGAATACCTGCGGCGGCTGCCAGGGCTGCCGAAAACGCCATTACAAAGTAAAAGATATACTCAGAGTTAATTCCCATCATGGACGCCATGTCACGGTCCTGGGCCACGGCCCGGATGATCCGCCCCAAGTTTGTTTTAGCCAGGAAAAGGGCTACCAACGCAATTAGCACAGCCGCCACTGCAACCGTTAAAATCTGCTGATTTGTAACCCTTACCCCCAGAATGAAGGTGCCTCCTTCCATAGCGCTGGGCACATATTTGGCGTCAGGGCCGAACAACAGGACCATTACTTGCTGCAGAAACATGGACAAACCCAGGGTTACCATCAATACCCTGGTTAAGGAATCCCGGCATGGCCGGATAAGAAGACGATAAAACACGACTGCAAGCAGAGCCGTAAAAAGAATAGCCGCCAGGGCTGCAGGCAGCAGCCCCAGCCCCCAGCGGGAAACAAAGAAATAGACTAAGTAGCTCGCTACCATGAAAAATGCTCCGTGAGCCAGGTTAAGGATGCGGGCTACACCGAATACCATGGAAAAGCCAAGCGCAATAAGCGTGTAGATTGCAGTCCATATTAGTGCGAAGACCAGAATGTCGCCGAGCATTTTCCCCACCTACTTAATTCTTTTTCATCCACGCAGGAAACACAATGTCACCGGTTTTGTATTTGGCAGGTCCAACCGTCACCATTTTGCCATCCTGCCACTGGACAAAGGTATAAGGGACAAAATCGTCGCCGACTTCAGGGTCATGATTCTTGCCAAATTTGATTTTGCCGGAGGCCCCTACAAAGCTGTTATCTTCCAAGGCCTTTTGTACAGTGTCAGTATCCAGACTGTTGGCTTTCTTAACTGCATCGGCCAAGACCATGAAAGCATCGTAAGTGGCAATGCCGGTATAGGGACCAGGGGCCCGGCCATATATTTTTTGGAAATTATCCCAGAAAGGAATAGTCTTGTCACTGATAGGAGCGCGTACGCCATGTTTCCAGGTAATCAATCCCTGTGCTTTACCCTCACTCTGCTGCCAAAAGTCCGGACTCTGGGCTTGCACTGTATAGCCGGTAATCAGGGCCGGGATCTGCCGGTCAGACCACTGCCGGTCGAAAATTAGCCCTTGGTCGGCAGAGAATAGGGTAAAGATCAGCTGCGCACCTGAATCTTTAACCTTGGAAAGTTCGATGGAGAAATCTTTAGCAGTAGTAGCAGGGCGCTCCACCAGAACCACCTTCGAACCAAACTGATCTTTTACCGCCTTTACAATGGGTTCTACCCAGACAGCCGACTCAGCCACTACAGCAATCTTGCTAAAGTTATAGGTGTTAACGAGGTCTTTCAATTGTACCAGGAACTGCTCGCCCATCTGATTGGAATTAAGGAAAGTGCGGAACGAATACTTGTTAACGTCATAATTCTTCACAACGTTGTCACTGAACAGGGGCGAGGCTGAACCGGTGTTTATGTAGATCGTTTTATTCTGCATAATCACGGGCTGTACCGCCAAGGCCACTTCGCTGCGATGCTCACCTATAATGAAGTTGACCTTGTCATTGTACAGCAGTTTTTCTACCGCAGCTTTTCCCTGTTCGGGATCTGCTTTAGTATCGGCATAAATTCCTTCTACCTGACGGCCCATAATCCCGCCGTTTTTGTTAATCTCGTCGATTGCCATTTTGGCGGCATCCTGGATCTCCTTGCCTGCTGCCAGTTGAAAAGCCCCGATCACTCCGATTTTTATTGGGCCTTTGTCTCCGGATCCGCTGC
>JAJYNB010000011.1 GCA_021786555.1 Bacillota bacterium
GGCTTTACAGCTTCCAAGAGGTGGGGCACGGCTTCCCGGCCGGCCTGGCGCACCACCATCTTCTCCCCGGACGCCATGGTGATGTACTTAGCGGGATATGGCGGCATAAAGCTCTCCGCCGGTCTCAGCGACTGTTCCATCTTGTCAATCAACATAGATATTCCTCCCTTAAAACTTATTAGGATACCGGAACGTTTTAGCCACTAGGACAAGGGGACGGTTCCGACGTCCTAGTGAGTCAGTTGGGGACGGTTCTCCACTGACTCACTTTTCAGCCCTTTGAGTCAGTTGGGTGAGTCAGTTGGGGACGGTTCTCTGCTGACTCACTTTTCAGCCCTTCGGGGATGCGCGCAGCCCATTCTGAGTCAGTTGGGGACGGTTCTCCACTGACTCATTATTGTCCTCTGTGGATTTGGCATCCTAGCAATAGGACAACGGGGACGGTTCTCCAATGGCTCAGTTTTGAGTCAGTCAGGAACCGTCCCCAGCTGACTCACTTTTGAGCCCCCGGGGACGTTCCCGGCCCAGTTCAAAGTACTGCCGGTAAGTCGAACAGCGCGAAAGCAGCCTCGGGCCGCCCCGGAATAAACCTGCGAAGATTCGCTCCCCGGTCTTTTTCTCAGCCCGGCACCAGCCTGGTGCCGTTTTCTCCCCGCAGGGCGGCCTGCAGGTTGGCTGGGTCGGTGATAACAGCTGTACCTCCGGTATGTTTGACAAACTCTGAGACTGCTTCAATTTTTGGTCCCATGCTTCCCGGCGGGAACTGCCCGGCTTTCAGGTATTCCTCCGCCCGGGAAGCTGTGATGCGCTCCAATGCCTGCTGGTTTGGCTGCCCAAAATTCAGGCAGACTTTAGGTACGCCTGTCAGGATGACAAAACCGGAGGCTCCCACATCCAGGGCCAGTCTCAGCGCCGCCAGGTCCTTGTCAATCACCGCCTCCACACCCCTGTACCCCTCCTCACCCCGTACCACGGGAATTCCCCCGCCTCCTGCCGCTACTACAATTACCCCCTGTTCCAACAGCTGCCGGATAACCCTACCCTCCAGGATTTCCTGCGGACGGGGGGACGGAACCACCCGCCGCCAACCCCTGCCGCTGTCCTCCCGCATCACATAACGCTTTGCTTTTACCTGCGCTTCCGCTTCCTCCCGGCTGAAAAAGGGGCCTACCGGCTTCGTAGGATGAGTAAAGGCCTCATCTCCTGGATCAACCCGGACCCGGGTAATCAGGGCGGCCACTTCCCGCCGCACCCCTGCCTTCAGCAGCATGTTCTGCAGCGCCTGGGAGATGCCAAACCCCAGAGAGCCCTGGGTATTGGCCACGCACACATCCAGGGGCATTGGGGGCAGCACATCTTTGGCCAATTCGTTTTTAATCAGGATGCTGCCTACCTGGGGGCCATTGCCATGAGTAATTACCAGGCCGTAACCCAGACGGGCCAGTTCCACCACATCGCGGCAGCTCAGCTCGATATTCTCCAACTGCTCCGGGAAAGTTCCCCGCTGGCCCTGGCGGGTAATGGCGTTGCCGCCAAAAGCCAGTACTAAAGTCTTATGCCTCGTCATAAGCCACGATCCGGCAAATTGAAGACTCTCCGCCTTCAAAGCGCCAGGGATAGCAGCCGATAAGCAGGCGCTTGTTCAAAACCTGGTCAATGTCGCCGCCCAGGTTTTCGGCATGGATAATGTCATAAGGGAACAGGTCCACGTGCATCAGCTGGTAGTGGTCCGGCGGAAAGACCTGGTCGACAGTCTTGCCGAATTTATCCTGGAAATACTGCTCACATTCGGCGGCCTGGCGCGGCGCCCATTCACGGATTTTGGTATTCATGGGATGGTCTGCCGAACCGCAGTCTACCCCGAGCCACTTGAATTCCATCTCCCTGCACCACTGGGAGAATTCCCGGGTCGGTCCGGGGTGCTTGACCATGTAGCGCACTTCGTCCGCTTCCGGCTGGTCCCAGGCGTATTTATGATAGCCGGTGTTGATGATCAGGATATCTCCCTTCTTCACTTCCACCCGGTCCATTATGTCTTTGGAGGTGTAGATGCCGTAATCTTCCGCTATGTCGCTCAGGTCCGCCACCACACCTTCCGCAATGAGATCTGTCAGGGGGATGGAGGCGATATCCCGGCCATGGGTGCAGAAGTGCAGGGAGCCGTCCAGGTGCGTACCCACATGGTTGGACGTTGTAATAAGCTGGCCGTTGGCGCCGTTGGAACTCAGACGCTTGAAGAATTTGATCTGCAGCGGTTCATAGGTGGGCCAGGGCGGGGTGAGGTGGCTCAGCTTTTGGGTCAGGTCGTACATTTTGATATTCTCCCAGCTCTTGAGCATAGCAATCCTCTCCTTTGATGAAAGTAGGCCTTTGGGTCTGCCCGGGTCGGTGTCAAGGGGACGGTGTCAAGGGGACAGGTACATTGACACCGCAGTCTTTCCCAATATTTTACTGAGTGTCAATTTACCTGTCCCCTTGACACTCCCCTTGACACTCCTCTTCAGCCCTACGCCTCTACCGTCTCCGCCAAGGCCAGCAGGGCTGCTTCAAAGCATTTGCGGGGGGGTTTGACCAGCCCTGCCCCTACCTGGCCAATGCCTGGGTCCTT
>JAJYNB010000293.1 GCA_021786555.1 Bacillota bacterium
ATTTAAAGACTTACATCATCAGCGATGCCGCGATGCGGCATCGACTCCTGACTCCTGACTCCTGACTCCTGAGTACTGAGTACTGAGTACTGCTAGAAAGCTTATTTGGCCCCTGCTGCGTTGGAGATCCGGGTTATTCTTGCCCCCAAGCCGCGAAACTTAAGGTCAAGATTTTCGTATCCCCTGTCAATGTGACTGATGTTCTCTACTATGGTAGCGTCCTCAGCCATCAGTCCGGCCAACACCAGAGCCGCGCCTGCCCGCAAATCCGTCGCTTCCACGAAGGCTCCGTCCAGAACCTCGACACCATGAATCACCGCCACATTGCCTTCCAGCTTGACCTTAACACCCATGCGCCGAAGTTCATCCACGTGCTGGTAACGCCTGTCAAAGATGCTCTCTGAAATCACGCTGGTCCCTTCGGCCGTTGCCAGGAGTGCCATCATTTGGGGCTGCATATCGGTGGGGAAACCTGGATAAGGCAAGGTTCTGACATCAACTGCGTTTAAGCGGCCGCCAGCTTTTACCCTGATCCGGTCGCCGTCTGCGCTGACTTTGGCCCCGGCCTCTCTGAGCTTAGACATTACCGGCTCCAAATGTTCCGGGATCACATTGCAGATTTCCACGTCCCCTTGGGTAATTGCGGCTGCGACCATATATGTACCCGCTTCGATACGGTCCGGAATCACCGTGTGTTCAGCCTCGCCCAGTCTCTTTACCCCGTCAATCCGGATTACATCCAGGCCTGCTCCTTTGATTTTGGCACCCATTGCATTAAGGAAATTCTGTAAATCAACGATTTCGGGCTCCCGGGCCGCATTACGGATAAGCGTTGTTCCCACCGCCAGGGCAGCTGCCATCATCAGGTTCTCAGTCGCTCCCACGCTGGGCACGTCGAGGTGGATATCGGCGCCCTTGAGTTGTTTTGCCCTGGCATCGATGAAGCCGCCCTTTTCCACAATTTCCACACCCATAAGTTTTAAACCCTTTATGTGCTGATCCATGGGCCGGTCCCCAATATTGCACCCCCCGGGAGCAGCTATTCTGGCTGAGCCGAACCGGCCCAGGAGCGGCCCCAGAACCAGGTTCGAAGCGCGCATCTTTCGGGCCAGAGTATCCGAAGCCTCAGTTTGCTTCATGCCGCTGGCGTCAACCTCCAGCCGGTTGAGTTCCCAGCGCACTCTACAGCCCAGATGTTCCAGGACATCCTTCATCACCCTGACGTCTTCGATGCGAGGTATATCCTCCAGGATACAGGTACCCTGGCTTAACAGGCAGGCGGCAAGGATGGGGAGAGTAGAGTTCTTTGCTCCGCTGATTTTGACACTTCCCTCCAACCTTTTCCTACCGGCAATCACGTATTTGTCCATCTCAGCACCTCCATTAGTCCCGGGAGCACCCCAAGGTCCTTATTTCCGGGTGCAGTTCGATATCGAATTTCGCCACGACCATTTCCTTTACTGTTTCAATCAGAGTCAAGACGTCTGAAGCCGTAGCTTCTCCCACATTGACGATAAAATTAGCGTGCTTGTCAGATACCATAGCCCCGCCGATCCTCAGTCCCTTGGCGCCCGCCGCTTCGATCAGCTTTGCAGCAGGAGCTTCAGGCGGGTTGCGAAAAACGCTCCCCGCGCTGGGATACTCCAAGGGCTGGCTTTGGGCCCGTTTTGCCAGATTGCTCTTGAGCAGCTGATACCCTTTATCCCGCTCTCCCTGCCCCAATTCCAGTACTGCTCCCAATACAATCAGGCCGCCCTGTTGAAACACGCTCTTGCGGTAAGCGAAACCGCAGTCTTGCCGCGCAAGCCGTATCTGTTCACCGCTGAGGGTACAAGCTAGCACCTCCCCAACCAATGCGCCCAACTCCACGCCATGGGCCCCGGCATTCATCACCAAGGCTCCGCCGAGGGAAGCTGGGATTCCAGCGGCAAATTCCAACCCTGCCAATCCGGCTTCGACCGACGCACGGCTGAGACCCGGCAGCAAACAGCCGCTCTCCGCTGTAAGACGCGGTCCGTCCAAGTGCCACTCAGTCAACCCCCCGACCAGCTTCAGAACCAACCCGTTCACTCCGGTTTCAGATACCAGCAGGTTGGAGCCGTTGCCCATCACCGTAACCTTTTTCCTATGCCTGACTGCAATACGTAGGGCAGTCTCCACATCCTGCCGGTTTTTGGGAATCACCATTACCTCCGCCGGACCGCCAATCCGCCAGGTAGTATGGCGTTTCAAGGGTTCCTGCGGCAGGACGTCGCCTTTAATGTTTTTGGTTAGTTCCTTGACAAAATAGGACATTAGCCCTCCAACCAGCTTAATCCAGCTATAGCCCGTTCTGTTTCGCTATGTACTGGAACATTCTCCTCCGGCCCGTGTCATCACCCTCCCCGCCAGGGCCCATAGCCCCAAAGTTCAGGTTATTTTATGCCGGGCAGAGGGTGATTGTGATTTCAACCTCCGGTGACGCAATCTGCTCCAGGCCACAATTACGACCGTGGTCACAAATTGGTGTACCAGCCTCACCCGCTGCGGTTGATGACGCCCAAAACGGCTGCTGTGATTTTATTCAAAGCCTCAGGCTTGCCCATC
>JAJYNB010000334.1 GCA_021786555.1 Bacillota bacterium
AAGACAGCCAGGATGATAATCTGGGTCAGCAGGTTTAGAGTAGCGCGGGAGGAGCTGAGAGCAGGAATCACCGCCAGGAGCAGCAGCGCTGCAGCCGGCACCCAGCCTGAGGCGCTCAGGAATCTGTAGCGGGAGGAACGGGCTTGCGCGGTTTTAGGCACAGCCAAACTACTCACCCCCCATGCCGAACAGGCCGTTGGGCTTCAGCAAGAGCACCACGGCCATGAGGACCACATTGACCGCCAGGGAGGCTTCGGGGAAGAGCCAGGCGGTATAAGCCCCGGCCAGACCCACAATAATGCTCCCCAGGGCAGACCCCAGAAAGCTCCCCATGCCGCCGATAACCACGACGATAAATGCCAGCATCTGGTTTTCAATCCCCATGCCCAAGTTGACAGCTCCGATGGCCGGGGCCATCATCACTCCGCCCAGGGCGGCTAAGGCTGAGCCAAACACGAATACCAGGCTGAAAACCTGCCGGATATTGATGCCCATGGTCTGAACCATCTCCTGGTTTTCCACTCCGGCCCGGACAATTATGCCCACCCGGGTACGGGTAAGCATGAAGTGAACCGCCAGGGCCACCAAAAGCCCGATCACAATCGTAAACACACGGTATTTGACCACGACAATATTGCCAAAGGCCCAGCTCCCCGCCAGCAGGGGCGGTACCGTGGTTGCGATGATATTGGGCCCAAAGATTGCGCTCACCAGTTCATTCAATACCAGCATGACCCCGGTAGTGATGAGGATCTGGGCCACAACGTTGCCGTAAATCCGGCGGATGGTAAGCCGTTCCACGACCCAGCCCACAATTACCCCCGCAGCCATGCCCGCCAAGAGGGCCAGAGTAAAGCTGTGGGTCCTGGCAAATACCCACACCCCTGTGTAAGCACCCCACATAAACAGGCTGCCGTGGGCGAAATTCAGCACGCCCATGAGGCCAAAAATCAAGGAAAGGCCGGAAGCCACCAAGAAAATCATCATTCCGGTGGAAAGACCGCTTAAAGTGAGGTTAACAAATACGTCCACCGCTTACACCACCTTCCCGCCGTCCCTGGCAGCGGCAATACCCAGGTAGCGCCGCTGCAGATTCTGGTCTGCCTGCAGGTCCGACATCAGTCCCTGCTGCACTGTATGCCCGTCGTCTATAATCACGTATCTTTCACCCACGGCGCTGGCGAGGGAAAAGTTCTGCTCCACCAGCACCACCGTGGTGTGATCTTTGATTTGCCGCAGGGCCCCGGCCAGTTTTTCCACCATGATCGGGGCCAGTCCTTTGCTGGGTTCGTCGATTAGCAGCAGGCGGTTGTCATTAACCAGGGCGCGGCCTATGGCCAGCATTTGTTTCTGTCCCCCGCTCAGGCTGCCCCCTTTTTGTTTCAACTTCTGCCCCAAATCGGGGAAAATGTCCAGTACGAATTTCAACCGTTCCCGGCTGGCCCTGTCCCGCCGGCGGTTGGCTAACTGCAGGTTCTCCTCTACTGTGAGGACGGTAAACACAGCCTGGTCCTCAGGCACATAGCCGATACCCCGCCTGGCTGTTGCGTATGGGGGAAGGCCGTTCAGTCTCTCTCCCATGAAACTGATGTTTCCCCCGGCGGGCGGCGCCAGCCCCATCACAGACCTCAGGGCAGTGGTTTTGCCGGCGCCGTTACGACCAAGAATAACCGTTACCTCTCCAGCAGGGACCTCCAGGCTCACGTCCTGCAGGATATGGAATTGTCCGATAAAGGTTGAGACATGGGTTAAGCGCAAAATCATCAGCCCGTCCCCCCCAGATATGCCGCTTGAACCAGTTCGTTATTTATTATCTCCTGCGGGCCTCCCTGGGCCAGCAGCTTGCCGTTGGCCAGGACCACCACTATATCCGACAGGGACATGACCATCTCTATCTTGTGTTCCACCAACAGGATAGTACGCTTACCAGAGGATTTTAGCTTGGCCAGCAGTTCCAGCACCGCGGGTACCTCTTCTATGGCCATGCCCGCGGTAGGCTCGTCAAGCAGCAGCACCTCGGGCTCCAGGGCCAGGCTCAGGGCCAGCTCCAGCTTGCGTTTGTCGCCGTGGGAGAGGGCCAGGGCCAGCTGCTCCGCCTTGTCAGCCAGGTGAACACTTGCAAGGAGTTCCTGGGCCTGTTCAACCAGGCGGTGATAGCGGCGGTAATGTCTGAGTATCTGGTAATGCACCCCCGCCTTGGCTTGAACGGCCAGCCTGACGTTTTCCAGTACCGTCAGGTTAGGAAAAACGTTGGTAATCTGAAAGGTCCGTCCCATACCCGCCCGCATCCGCCGGTAAGCCGGGAGTCGGGTTATGTCCTGCCCTTTGAACTCGATTTTACCCTCGCTCGGGGCCAGCTGTCCGCTGACCAGATTGAAAAAGGTGGTCTTGCCGGCCCCGTTCGGCCCGATGATAGAGCAGAAGGTGCAGCTGGGAATCTCCAGGCTGACATTGTCAACCGCAGTATGCCCTCCAAATCTGATGGTCAAGTCCCTTGTCCGGATAATGGGCTCATCCACACGAAAGCCCTCCTTAGCAAAACTGAGTCACTCGGGGACGGTTTTTTGAGTCACTCGGGG
>JAJYNB010000268.1 GCA_021786555.1 Bacillota bacterium
TGACTCCTGAATTCTGAGTACTAAAATCAGTTACTATTCGGGATTCAGGATTCAGAGCATTTCGAGTTGGTTAGCCGTTCTCCCATTCTGACTACTGACTACTGACTACTGACTACTGACTACTGACTCCTGACTCCCGACCTGTGCCTTGTCCCCTGCAGGCAGGATTTCAAGTCAGGGCATTGCATAAGGTAATTATTATCAGCTCAATGCAAAGGGTGGTATAAGATGGCCAGTCCGCCTAGCGGATCCAAACCCCGGCGCCGGCCTGTCCTGATTGCAGCGCTGACAGCCTTGCTCGTACTCTTAGTATTCGCTGTAATCCTGTTTTTAAGTTTACCTTACCTGGTCTCCCCGGATGCAAAAATTCCGCCGGCAGACCCCGTCCTGCAGCAAATCCAAATCCAGAACATAGTTACCAAGACAAAGGCCTCTTTAGCCAATACTCTCATGGCGGGGGACGGACGCCTCTACCTGCACTTTTCCGCCCAAGAGCTGAATGCGCTGCTCTTGCAAAGCCTGAGCCTTAAACTGCGCGGTGAGATAACCCCATTAGGCTCAATAACCGGCGTATCGGCAAAGGGGGTGGCAACAGACCTTGCCTTAAGCTGGAAAGGCCGCCTCTTTGGCCTCGATCTTGTCACCATGCCCAGTCCGTCCCGTGACGGTAAATTGGTACTCAACGTGCAGGAAATAAGACTTGGCAAAATCCCCCTGCCCCGGGGTTATGTAGGAGATTACGCCGCATCCCGGCTGCCCCCGGGGGTCCGGCTAAGCGGCAAGCCACTTAGCCTCACTGTCAATCCCCAGGAGTTTATTGGCCCAAACCTGCCCCCGGTAATCAAAGACCCGAAACTTTATGTAGAAAACATCTACCTGTCTGATAACTCCTTAACGGTAGTGGCCCGGCTGGCCTTTCGGCTCGGTCTCTAAAACCCGCTTTGGTCTCGGCCCTATTTTTTTTAGCATGAGCTAATAAAGGGTAAATAATCAAAAAACTATTGCACCATACTACAAAGGTAGCCGAAAACTTTTAAGGAGGGAACACTTTGACCGTACAAGCCGATTTACAGAAGGCAGTAGCGAGCGCCCAATCCGCTTTGGGCACTTACCAGGTCTTTGCCCAGTCAACCGATGACCAGTCTGCCAAGCAAATGTTTCAGGAGTTGTCACGCGATATGGAGCGCCATGTGGACGTGCTCAACAGCCGCCTGACCTATTTGACCCAAAGCAACAGCCTCAACCAGCAGCAAGGCTGATTGCGCCGGGCTTACTTAAGATCCGGCAAGCTCATAACCCTGCTGTGCGGACGGCAGGGTTATAAGGAGAATTTCAGGGACAGTACCTCTTTGGTTAGAGGTACTGTCCCTGCGAATTAATCAAACATTATAAAGGCGTAAACACCACTTTGGCTGTGCCGTCGGCATTGGGAGTAAGCTGCATAACTTCCCTGCCATCGGAGGTCACATAGTTCTCCTTGCCGGTAAACGTGAAGGTCCTTTGCTTGCCGTTATCCAACACCGCTGCACCATCATTGTTGTAAAAGACCAGGAAATTGCCGGTCCCGGTTATCACATTATAATCTTTCCAGGGGATGTCCCCTTGATATTCCACGCTGGTAGCATAAGAAGTCTTGTCCTTGAGGCCCGTATCAGAGACGCTCAGGACTTTAACCAGACGGTTCCCTGCAAGCTCTCCGATCATCACCTTATCGCCTTCCTCGCCCAGCAGGATATACTGGCTCCCCTTTAACAGCTGCTGACGTACAGCATGTTTTACCACTACAATCTGCGGCACTCCGTACAAAACAGACTGAATGTAGAGGGTACCTCTCTTGTCCGAGGTAGAAATGCGGGTAATTTTTTCGCCGGACCGCTGTAGTTGGCTGACGTTGCGCATAACGTCGATTTCATACAGGATCTGACCATAACTGGTCTTTACCAAAAGGTAAATCAGGTTGGTAAAGGTTGAAAAGTCCACCGATTGGATGACTCCACCCGCCGGAAAGCCGCTCAGGACACTTTCCAGCCGGCTGTCAGGTGCGGAACCCGGGTCAAGCTCAAAGCCAAAATCCACTGAATAAAGTTCCGTAACTTGGGGGTTATAGTAAGGTGTAGTTGTAACAGACCTGGAAGGGGCAGGCTGTTGTTTGGCCTGAGGGTCCTCTTGGTTTGTGACCTCAGTCTTCGGCGGTTCCACAACCACCGGCTTGGGTCTTGGCTTGGAATTAGGTTTAGCGACAAAAAACAGCAGGATATTACGGTCCGGCAGCCAGTGGTAATCCAAAATTTCCCCTTTGGAGGGCTTGTTTTCCTTAAACACCACTTTTGATGTCTTGATATCTACCACCTTGAGCCCCTGGCTGTCGGTATAAGCCAAATAATCTTTGTGGTAAGAGGACTGCAGGTTTCTCACGTTAGCTGTGGGCAATTCGACTGTGGTCTGGACAATCACCGGCGGCTGAGGCGCGGCTGCTGAAACTGTGCCGGCGTCAATTTGATGCTCCACGTAGTAGAGAAAGCCAACTTGCATGAGCAGGGAAATCAAACCCCAAACCACGACGGTTCTTAAT
>JAJYNB010000195.1 GCA_021786555.1 Bacillota bacterium
CTGTTCCCCTGTTTCACGTGAAGTTGAGAATCAAGAGAATCGCAAATACTAAAAGAACGATAAACACATCGAAGAAGCTCACCTTCAAACCCGCTAAAATCACCAAAGGACCTGCGGTGACCGCCGGGGCGCCGAAGGCGGCCAGAAAGAAGAGCCCGATAGCCAGGGTGCCCAGGGGAAAAGGGAGTGAAAGCAGGACCGGGATGGATTTACTCTCAGCGGTAATACAAATTTCCGGCATGCTTTTTTACCTCCTGTTTCCCTTCAGGGTCATCAGGTAGCGGATGATGCCCTGGGTGTCGATTTCCGGGTCGTCCCCGTTTGCTTTGCCCTTGGCCAAGCCGCTCTGTTCCACGATAAACCGGGCCACTATTATTAGGAGAGCGATTATGAGCGCTCCCGGAGAGCCGGGCACTTCAAACAGGGGTACGTTAATGGAAGTGTCCGGGCTCCCGTCAAAGTCGGCGAAGGGAGCGCTTAGCATCAGGCTGACGCTCAGGTTGTCCGGAAAAAGCGGTTCGTCCCCGCCAAAGGGGCCGAAGTCCTGGCCTGGGCGTTTCAGGTAAGGCTCAATGGGCTGGCCCAGGCTGTATGCTCTAATGAGCTGCTGCATCTGGGGCAGGGTGAGGGTTATCCTGGCCAGGTCATTGGGGTAAGGGGGAATACAGGGGGGTCTTACCAACTGGAGCTTAAACAAGAAGGTGACCAGGATATTGAGAAAGGTGATTGCCACGCTGCCAAAAAAGACATTGCTTTCGGCCAGAGGGATAAAAAAGGCTGCTACCGGGCTCAAGGGCAGATCTGTTCTAACCGGGCTGTCAATCAAAATAGAAAGGGAAAGAGGTACTCTAAGTAACTTGCCGGGCCAACCGTCCGGCGGCAAGCCGGCCCATGGCCCCGGCGGAGGGCCGGGGGGCATACCCGGTGCGCCATAGGCAGGTCCCATGAGTGCCACCTCCCTATTGCAGCCTACTCTACACCACAAATATTTCTAACCGCCAGGAAAATACCAATGGATAATACGATTATCAGGGTAATCAGAGTAACCGGGTTATTGACGTCGTTTTTGATGCTGATCATTTTCTGCACCCTCTGATTAAAACCCCCAGCCGGGGCTGGGGGTTAGTGCCTTTAAGGGGACTGCTTTCCTCCCGGCAGCTTCATCCCCGGCGGTAGTTTAAAACCCTTAGGGAGTTTGCCCTGCGCTATCTGGTCGTTCAGTTCCTGGGCTTTTTTGGGATCCATGAGCTGGGATGCGATAGTACGCAGTTCCTCCGGCAGCGGGAGTTCTTCCGGGCTTGGATTGCCGCTTACGGCGGTGGTGATCATCAGATTGACCATAGCCATGACCCGCTCGTACCGCTGCAGGGCCTGGAAGTACTGCCGGATCAATTGATTTTTTGTGGCCAGCTTGGCTTTCATTTCCAACAGCGCTATGGCATCTCTTTCCGGCACAACTTTGGTGAGCATCTGGGATGTGATTACGCTTTTTTCCTTCTCGCGGTATTCGAGAAACATATCTTTGGCTGCCGGGTCAGCCATGATCGCCTTTTCCGCGGCTACCAGGGCTTTAACTTCTGCTGTTTGGGCCAGGGAGTCTCCCAGGGCCCGGGCTTTTTCAATGTAAGACAACAAGGCCACCTCCATTCCCACTCTCATAGCAATATATGTAAATCCTGCTAAAAGGGTGTGAAGCCCATTCTGTGGGCGTTGTTGAAAAAAGGAGGAAAAAGTCCTGATTTGTTGAATATGGACAAGTAACACGCTAAATTAGGAAGTGTTAGGCTTGCGCACCAAAAAGGTTGAGTACACTATCATTAAACTATCTATAATAGCCGCCTGCTTGATCATAGGGGTCGGACTTGCCCAGCGTTACATCGGTGCCCAGAATGGCAGTCCAAAACCCGCAATTCCTCCTGTGACTGCCACAAGCCCCGGCGCTGGCACTACCCCGGGTACGGTGAGCCCCGGCGGTCCCCAGAATTCCGGTCAGGCTTCAACCGCCGGTACAGTAGTAGCCATCGGGGACTCCTATACCTATGGTTATCCCTTCGGCCCGGATGCTTCCTGGGTAAAAGAGGCCGGGCAAACCCTGGGGGTGAAATTTATCAATAAGGGTAAGACTTCCCAAAGCTCAGCTGATGTTTTGGCCAGGTTTCAACAGGACGTACTTGATCTCTCCCCGCAGAAAGTCATCATCCTGGTGGGTACCGGGGACGCCCTCAGGGGAGTGTCTTTGACCACCTACCAGAACAATATCGGGCAGATGGTGACGGAAGCCAAATCTAAAAACATTGTCCCCATCCTGGGGCTCCCCTTGCCCTATCCGGACAATAACGCCAAACAATTGATTTCGTCTTACCGCACCTGGCTCACGGGCTATGCCCAGAGCGAAAACCTGAAGGTGATTGACTTCAACCCCGTGGTCTTAGACGACAACCTCAACTGGCTCAAGGCTGACAGCGATGATGGCAAGTATCCCAATAAGCTGGGCTATGCGGCCATGGCCCAGGTTGTTATCCAGGCCCTGCAGTAATTTGGCTGAATTAGAAATTGCCGCAAACATTAGGT
>JAJYNB010000316.1 GCA_021786555.1 Bacillota bacterium
ACGCTTCGGTAGGCAAACCGTTTTTCTTCACTGTAGCTAAAATAGTCGATGAGGCAGGCAACGAAGTAGGAGCAGAGGAAGAGGGGGAACTAATTTTCAGCGGTCCCCAGATCTTTTCCGGCTATTGGCGGAACGAAGAGGAGACCAGGAAAACCTTGCGCAACGGCTGGGTTTACACCGGTGACATGGCCAGGAAAGATCAGGCTGGGTTCCATTACATTGTGGGCAGAAAGAAAAACATGTTCATCAGCGGGGGCGAAAACGTATTCCCCCCGGAAATCGAGAGTATCCTTTACCAATTGCCGGAAGTGCATGAATGCTGCGTTATCGGGGTGCCTGACCCCAAATGGGGAGAAGTAGGCAAGGCCATTGTTTCGCTTAAGCCTGGCCGGAGTATCTCCAAGGAGCAGTTGATCGCTTTTCTCAAAACAAAACTCGCTCCGTACAAAGTGCCTAAGTATCTGGCGTTTGTGCGGGAAGTCCCCAAGAACTCCGTGGGCAAGATTGTGGCCCAGGAAGCCGTACGGTTATACGGAAGACCGCAGGATGATTAACCTGACCCGGAAAATCTCCTGGTGTTGGGAATTCTTAGTCAAGAAGAGGCAGTGGATATGGCAAGATTAATCAGGGATGTGCCCATTGGAATCCGCAACATTGGAGTGTATTATCCGGACAGGATCATGACCAGTAAAGAACTGGCAGAGCTGAGCGGGATTCCGGAAAAGGTGATCAGGGAAAAATTCGGCATTGAGTCCAAACGCAAAGCTGAGCCCATGGATACCGTTTCTGAGATGTGTGTCAAGGCGGCCCGCAACAGTATCGACGGCATTGTCGAGCCGGCAGAGATTGACTTGATCATCTATCACGGCAGTGAATTCCGGGATTATTACCTATATAATTGTTCAGCCCAGATCCAGCACAAGCTTGGCGCCACAAATGCCAAGAGTTTTGAAGTGCATAACCTGTGCTCCTCCGGCCCGCTTGCCCTCCAACTGGCCAAATCTTTAATGCTTGTTAACCCCGAAATCAAAAATGCTCTCCTGGTGGTTGGAACGAGAGAATCGGACCTTATCGATTACCAAAATGAGCGGGCCAGATTCATGTTCAACTTTGCTGACGGGGCAGCCGCGTGTTTGCTGCAAAGAGGGTATGCCAAAAATGAAATACTGCAAACCGAGATGATTACGGACGGAAGTTTTGCTACGGACGTTGCGGTTTATGCTATAGGAAACGCCAACTATCCCAAAGCGCCCAGGATAGAACAGGATTTCCGGAAATTCGAAAATACGAAAGCTCAGGGTGAACGGGTGTCCTATTACGGTTTGGATGTGCTTGACCCGGTTTCCATGAAAGAACGCCTCGATGCGGTATCCCTGGTCAATTTTGTTAAGGTAATCCGGCAAGCGGCTGAGAAAAGCGGGTACAGCGCGCAGCAAATAGGCTTCCTGGCCCCCATCTTCATGAAAAGCTCCATTTTGCACCATATTCTTGACCAATTTAACATGACGCCTGAGCAGTCTTTTATCCTGAAAAATTTTGGGCATGTCCAGTCGGCTGACGCGTACATATCTGTCTACGAAGGGCTAAAACTGGGACGCATCCACGCCGATGATTTGGTTATCATGCTGGGGGCAGGTACCGGCTATTCCTGGGCGGCGACTGCCGTTAAATGGGGATAGGATCTGTTGCCGGCAATAAGGCCGGCGCACATGGGAGGAGGGTGCTTGATGAAGGTTGTTGGATTTAGCGGCAGCCCGCGGGTAAAGGGGAATACGGAGTTTTTGATTGAGACAGCGCTCACTCAACTGCAAAAGCAAGGTTTTGAGACTGAGCTGGTGCGGCTGGGGGACAAAAATATTGAACAGTGCAGCGGCTGTTACTCTTGTGTCAAGCTGAAAAAGTGCAGTATTGATGACGATTTTCCCCAGCTGTTTCAGAAGATGATGGAGGCTGACGGGATTATTCTGGGTTCGCCGGTTTACCACTCATCCATTACACCCAAACTGAAGGCTTTGCTCGACAGAGCCGGTTTTCTTGGCCGTTGGGTAGAAAATGAAATGAAATCCGACGGCTCTGGCTATGAGTGGAAGGGTACGGCTTTTTCCGGCAAAGTGGTGGCCCCTGTTACGGTGGCCAGAAGGGCCGGCCAAAATTTCGCCTTTGCCCAGCTGCTGCTCTGGGCGACGGTACTTGACACTATCGTGGTCGGTTCTAATTACTGGAACGTTGGAGTAGCCGGTACGGGCGGCGCGGTTGACGCAGATCAGGATACCGAAGGCATAGGAATCATTACCCACATGGCAGACAATATGGGGTATGTACTCACGCAACTGAAGAAATGAGTCAGTTGAAAACCAAACCCGGCAGGCCCACAAGCGCCGGGTTTTTATTTGTAAATGGGGACTGTTTTACGCTAAATGGCAAAAGTCACTTTTGCTTCTCCGCGGCAAGTTTTGAATTTTCAAAATAGAATATAAAATGTCACAAATTTATCAATGATTCGACATTACTCGACAAAAAAATGACGAATAGGCTGGTATAATAAACCAGGGTGGATTATCATC
>JAJYNB010000166.1 GCA_021786555.1 Bacillota bacterium
AGCGGAGTTGAGCGGGGGGCTTGGCGCAAACAGGTTGACCCGGGCTCAATTGCCAGAACCCTAAAAGAGAAGCTGCCTCAGACGGCATGGGTAGGGGTTTCTATGCAAGGCACGAGGGTGTTAATTAAGATTGTGGAAAAAGTGGAGCGTCCCCCGGCGAAACCGGGAAAAGGTGATTTGGTGGCCTCCGGTCAGGGGCTGATAACCGATGTCTTAGTACTGAAGGGCACTTCTCAGGTCAAAGAAGGCCAGATGGTTAGAAAAGGCCAGCCCCTGATCGCGGCAGGCGGCCTGCCGGCTGCCAAGGGTTTTGTCAGGGCCAGGGTTTGGTACACCGGTACAGGAGAAGCTAAGTTGAAGGATGAGGGCGTCAAGCCGACGGGCAATACTTCAACCAGTCTGCGCATTAAAATCGGCACAAAGGTTATAATTTTAACGGGTAGGAAGAGCCCCTTCGCTTTATACGCAGAGGAGGTCACCGCTAAATCCCTGCCCCAATGGAGGAATATCCGTATACCTGTCGAAGTTATTATTGTTCGTTACCGTGAAATGACCCATTACAAAACGGAAATGCCCAGGGAAGAAGCGCTGAAGGTCGCTGAACTCAAAGCAAAAGCGGACTTGGGGGATAAACTGCCGCCGGGGGCAAAAGTTTCCAAACAACAGCTGAAACTGACCCCGGTCAAAGACCCTAACTTGGTCCGGGTTGACATAGATGTGGAAACCCAAGAGGAAATCGCAGTGCACAGGGACAGCTAAAGGAAGTTGAGTTTTTCAACAGCCCGGATTTTGATTCCGTAATGCGGAGGCTAAGATTGAACAAACAAGTCAGGGTGGACCTCGAGGACAATGCCGAGGCAGCTGTACTATACGGCAGTAATGATGTTAATTTAAGGTTTATTGAAGAAAATTGCCGGGTAAAGCTGGTTGCCCGGGGTGGTGAGATAAGTTTAAGCGGGGAGGCGGCAGACGTAGAGGAAGCCGCATCCCTGTTTGAGCATCTGGTCCAAATGGTGAAGCAAGGAGATCACCTGAAAGTTGCTGATATCGCTTACGTTTTGGGGCAGGTGCGCCGTAACGAGACCTACGACCTGGCTAAAGCTTTGGGTGAAGTCTTGCTGACAACTGTTCGGGGCAAGCCGATAAAGCCCAAAACCCTGGGCCAGTACCGTTACGTCCAGGGTATCCGGGACAAGGATGTAGTATTCGGTATCGGGCCCGCCGGCACTGGAAAGACTTACCTGGCCGTGGTAATGGCGGTTCAGGCCTTGAAGAGTAAAAGCGTTAACAGGATCATCCTGACCCGGCCCGCAGTAGAAGCCGGTGAGAAACTGGGCTTTTTGCCCGGCGACCTGCAGGAAAAGGTGGATCCCTACCTGAGGCCCCTTTATGACGGCCTGTACGACGTACTGGGGGCTGAAGTGGCGCAGAAGTACCTGGAAAAGGGCATGATTGAAATTGCGCCTTTGGCTTACATGCGGGGCAGAACATTGGATGATTCCTTCATCATCCTGGATGAAGCACAGAATACCACCCCTGCCCAGATGAAAATGTTTTTGACCCGGCTGGGATTCGGATCCAAAGCGGTGATTACCGGGGATATCACCCAGGTTGACCTGCTGCGGGGCCAATCTTCCGGCTTGATTGAAGTACAGAAAATCTTGAATCAGGTGGACCAGGTAGAGTTTCACTACCTGCATGCGGCCGATGTGGTGCGGCACCCTTTGGTACAGCGGATAATTTTAGCCTACGAAGCTTTCGAAAAGGGACAACAGCCGACTTAGTTTTCGGGGTGAACTATGGAGATTTTGATCAGGGTGTTTCGCTGGCTCCGGGTTCCGTTTTATCGTTTGTTCAAAAGTTCTGCTGCCCAGCGTTATCTGGCCGGGGCGGTCTATTTCCTGCTGTTTACTTTTCTGCTTTCCAGCAGCCTGTTTGTGAACGGGCTGGATATTAAGCCTGGTGAAGCCAGCCCACTACTCATTCAGGCCCCTTACGCCAAGGTCATCGAGGACAGGGTAAAGTGGGAAAAGGATAAGGAAACAGCAGCGGCGGCGGTTCCTGATGTTATAGTGGCTGACGATGACGCGATTAAGGGCATAGTAAATGACCTGAGCGCTGCTTTTACCGCATTGAAGTCCACTCAGGCTGACACCCAGCCTGATGAGAAGGCAAAGATTGCGAAACTTAAGGCTACCCTCCCTTTTACGGTGATGGCTGATGATGTCTTGACTGCCCTTTTAAAGACTCCGTTGAACAACGTTACTTCTGCCGAACTGGATGGGTCGCGGGTTATTGTGGACATTGCCAAGGATGTGAAAAGCGGAGCCCTGCGCAACGAAGATATGCCCAGCCTTCAGGATAGAATTAAAACTGCCCTGGCCCAACTCAACCTGCCTCCTGAGCTGAAGACCATGCTCAATACCTTTGTGGACGTAAAAATCACTTCGCCGACACTTAAGGTGGACAAGGAACTTACCCAGGCGAAGAAAAACGAAGTTATGGCGAACGTTCCTGTACCCAAATACAGCTATGCCGCAAACGAGAAAATCGTGGGTA
>JAJYNB010000290.1 GCA_021786555.1 Bacillota bacterium
AATCCGATGTATTCGCTGGTTAATCATCCCTTTCGCAAGAACTGTTTAAATTTTGTGCACAAAATTTTTACACTTTATTGATAAAGCAGGAAAAGCAGAGGATGTAGCGAATAGAAATAAGGTATTTTATCCGTTCCCCTAAGGTGGTGCAGCATGAATTTGAAGTATAAAAGCGGGGGGCAGGTTTCGGACAGCGTCGGACTGCTCGTTTCCATTTTAGTCCGCTATCCGGAAGTTGGCACAATCAATGTTGACCAGGCTGAACAACTGTTGAAGTTCACCTTTTTTCTGACCAAAGAAGCTTCTGACCTGGAGCATTACTGTGAAGACCTGAAAACTTCCTTGCAGTTGTTTAACCAATTGGAAGGAAGATCCTGCAGGGTATGCAGTTTGGATTTTCGCCAGGAAGAGGGAGTGGTTGTGTTTGAGGTCAAACGGGACATCGAGACAGTGACCCAAAACGAGTTAAACCTCTTGGTCGACTTGTTCAGGCAATACTTCTTCGATACCCTGGTATCCGACCAGGGGGAGGAGGTTCCAGAAGAAGAACTGTTGATGCAGGACGAAATTATTCGTCATATGCTGGAAAACTTGCGGGCCAACCGTCTGGATAAAAGTGTTCTGGCTTTGCGTGAGGAAGGCAGGGTGTTGGTGTTTAACAAGCAGCCCCGAGAATAAATCCCCTTGGATTTGGCAAGATTGAAGATGTATCCCCTGGCAGGCGCCAGGGGTTTTATATAAAGAAGGAGCAAGGAAATGAACCTATTGTTTATCGGCGATATTGTAGGCCGACCAGGAAGAGTGGCCGTACAGAAACTCCTAAAAGCAATCCAACAGGAATATGCCATAGATTTCACCGTCGCCAACGGGGAGAATGCGGCGGGCGGTAATGGTATTACCCGGGAGGTGGCGGAAGAACTTTACCGGGGCGGGGTAAACTGCCTGACGGGAGGAAACCATATCTGGGACCAAAGACAGGTATTTGAATTCATTGACCAGGACAATAAATTAATCCGGCCTGCCAATTACCCTGCGGGAACTCCGGGCCGTGGTTTTACGCTTTTGAAGGGACCAAATAACTGCCTGATTGGTGTGGCCAATTTTTCCGGCCGGGTTTTTATGCCGCCTTTGGACGATCCCTTTCAGGAAGCCAACAAGGTAGTCAAACACCTGGCCAGCCAAACCAAAGTAATTTTTATCGATATTCATGCAGAAGCAACGTCTGAGAAGATTGCCCTGGGATGGTTTTTGGATGGCCGGGTCAGTGCAGTGTGCGGCACCCATACCCACGTCCAGACAGCCGACGAGCGGGTGCTTCCGGGAGGTACCGCTTATATCAGCGACGTGGGCATGACCGGCCCGAGGGATTCGGTGCTGGGCGTCAAGACTGAAACGATAATTAACAAGTTCTTGACCCAACTGCCGGTACGGTTCGAAGTGGCCGGTGGAACGGTCCAACTGAATGGTGTTGTGATAGAAGTGGACGAATTGAGTGGAAAGGCGTTATCTATTGTCCGGGTACAAAAATTTCTTGACTGATGCGTAAAAAAAGAAGGAAAACGGATAGGGGTGACGAATTAACAAAATAATCAGAAAATTGGCAATCTACCTGAAGCGGAACAGGAATTTACATATAGACAGAGAAGTAAATGTTTTAAGCGGAAATACATGTAAGAATACTACAAAACAGGAGGTTGCAAAAGTGGAAGTGTTAAAAGTCTCAGCCAAGTCGAGCCCGAACTCGGTAGCAGGTGCCTTAGCCGGTGTGCTGCGGGAAAGAGGTGGGGCTGAAATTCAGGCCATTGGGGCCGGAGCTCTCAACCAGGCGGTGAAAGCGGTAGCGATTGCCAGGGGCTTTGTTGCCCCGAGCGGTGTCGACCTGATCTGTATCCCGGCATTCACCGACGTCCAGATTGATGGGGAAGAGCGCACTGCCATCAAGCTCATTGTGGAGCCCAGATAAGGCAGCTTCAGTCAGCCGATTTTTTCACCTGTTTACTTAGGTAGACAGGTGTTTCTGTGTTGGTGGAAGTGTATAATTGTAGTATGTGATTGCTCTGGAGTCAGGAGTCAGCAGTCAGAATGGGAGTGCCGTTCATCATCCCGAACTAGTCCTTAATTATGCCCTGCAAAATTTAATATGAAAAGTTCCTTCATCAGTGGTGCGCAATGCGGCATGGGTGTTGAATTCCGACTACTTAATTCTGAATACCGGCATAGTAATTACTGATTTTACGTTTGCCGGAAGGAGTGTCGGGATTGGACCAGAGGAAGGTGAAGCAGACGCAATTTCCCCTGGTTGATGGGCATTGCGACAGTATTGCGGCCCACCTGGCGGGGGAATGGAACATAACTGTGGGCGGAGGCCGGCTCAGCCTGCCAATGCTGCGGCAAGCCGGGGTGGCAGTACAGTTTTTTGCCTGTTTCGTCAAGGGCGGCGGACAACAGGAGCCCATGCTCTTGCGTGCGCTGGAGCTGGTGGAAGGATGCCGCAGCCTGATTGCTGAAAATCCGGCTGACCTGTGCCTGCTGGAAACTGCCGCTAACCTGGATAAGGCGCTGGCCACCGGCCAGGTAGCCGCCCTGCTCAGTGTGGAGGGAGGGGGAATTCTTGGCGGCAAACTGTTTATGCTTTCCCTCCTGCACAGGTTGGGAGTCCGCTCCCTGGGACTCACCTGGAATTATGCTAATGACTTGGCGGGTGGGGTGCGGGAACCGGGCGGATTGACTCGCTTTGGCAGGGACGTTGTAAGGGAGATGAACCGGCTGGGTATGCTGGTTGACGTCTCACACCTGTCTGACCCCGCCTTTTGGGATGTGCTGGATACGACCGGGAAGCCGGTAATTGCCTCTCATTCCTGCTGCCGCACCCTGCATGACCATCCCCGCAATTTGAATGATGAGCAGATCAAGGCTTTAGCAGGACAAGGCGGGGTCATCGGCATCAATTTTTTTACGGAGTTTTTGACGGGGGGAAAAGCTGCCCTGGGGGATGTGGTCAGGCACGTAGATCACGTCTGTTCCCTGGCAGGTCCGGATTTTGTTGGCTTGGGGTCTGATTTCGATGGGTGCGAATCTCTGCCTCAAGGCCTGGAGGATGCCAGCTGCCTGCCTGCCTTGATTGAGGCTTTATTGGATAGGGGTTATAGCGAGGAGAATACGGCCAAGATTGCCGGGGGAAACTTCTTGCGGGTAATTCGTCAAGTGTTGGGTTAATACGGAAAGAAGTTTCAGCTAAAGGGGACCGGGAAATGACAGCGGATTTGCATTGTCACACTACAGCTTCCGATGGTACTTTGGCGCCGGCTCAGTTGGTGCGCCTGGCTAAAGATTTGGGTCTTAAGGCTCTGGGCATAACGGACCACGATACAGTTAACGGGATCGAGGAGGCAGTGGATGCAGGAGAACGACTCGGGATTGAAATCATCCCAGGTTTGGAGTTGAATACGGATTTTGAGGGAGTGGAAGTTCATATCCTGGGGTATTACCCGGACCTGGAAGCACCAGCCCTGCAGGAGGTGTTAGCACGGATGCGGGATGCCCGTCGCTCCCGGGTACGGGCAATGCTGGAGAAACTGAACGGCCTGGGCCTTGCAGTGCGGGAAGAAAGGGTTTTGGAAATTGCCGGGCAAGGTTCCGTGGGCCGGCCCCACGTAGCCCAAGCTCTACGGGAACAAGGTTACGTCAAGGACATTATGGATGCTTTTGCCAGGTATATCGGACCTGGCAGGCCGGCTTATGTGTCCAGGTACAAACTTACGCCAGAGCAGGGAGTAGGGCTGATTGGGGCTGCCGGCGGAATTGCCGTGCTGGCCCATCCAGGCTCTGTGGCGCGGGACGAAATCATTCCCCGTCTCCTGCAGACGGGGTTAAAAGGCATAGAAGTTTTTCACACCAGTCACAGCAAGGACATGGAAAGAAAATACTCTGAGATGGCCAGGACACTGGGGCTTGTGATGACAGGCGGTTCAGATTTCCATGGGCCTGGGCGGAAAGACGGCATTCAAGTAGGGGACCGGACAGTACCTCTTACAGTCGTGCAAGAACTTAAACAGTTGAAGGAGCAGATGTGATAATGGCTAAGGTGTTTGCTGAACCGGCCCAAAGGCTGGACGGACTGGGGTCGGCTATTTTTACCGAGATGGAAAATCTAAAGCGAAAGGTTGAGGACAGAGGCATTATGGTGATAAATCTGGGAATCGGCAGCCCGGACCAACCGCCGGCGCCCCATGTCCACCAAGCTCTGATTGACGCTGTCTCAGAAGGCAGTAATTACCGTTACACTCTGACCCACGGCCTCATGGAACTGCGGCAGGGTATTGCTAGGTGGTATCGCAGGCGGTTTGCGGTGGAACTGGACCCCCAAACAGAGGTATTGATATTAATGGGTTCCCAAGACGGCCTGGCTCATATCTATACTGCCTTCATCAACCCAGGAGACCTGGCACTGATTCCAGACCCTGGCTATCCCATTTATACCGCAGGGCTGTTATTGGCTGGTGGGCGTAAATATCCCCTGCCGCTGCGAGCGGAAAATGGATTTTTGCCTGATTTGGACCAAATTCCTGGAGAAGTTGCCCGGCAGGCTAAACTGATGTTTTTAAATTATCCCAACAATCCGGTGGCGGCCACGGCAGATTTGGACTTTTTCCGCAGGGTGGTGGCTTTCGCCCAAAAGCATCAAATTATGGTGTGTCACGACAACGCTTATTCGGAACTAGCTTATGACGGCTACCGCCCGCCCAGCTTCCTACAGGCTGAAGGAGGCAAAGAGGTAGGGATTGAATTTCACTCTTTGTCCAAAACCTATAACCTAGCGGGCTGCAGGCTCGGTTTTGCTGTAGGAAACGCTAAGATCATTGAAGGACTGGCTGTTGTCAAGTCCAACATCGACTTTGGCGTGTTCAAAGCGGTACAGGTAGCCGGTATCGCCGCTTTGGATGGGCCCCAGGCTGTAGTTGAAGAAAACGCAGCCAGCTATCAGGCGCGCCGGGATGTGCTGGTGGAAGGGCTGGCCAGGGCGGGTTGGCTGATGCCCAAACCCAAAGGTTCCATGTTTGTCTGGGCGCCGCTGCCCGACGGATTTGCTTCGTCCTTGACCTTTGCTGTTGAGCTGCTTGAACAAGCGGGCGTCCTGGTAATTCCGGGAGTAGCCTTCGGTGAACAGGGCGAAGGTTATGTGCGGTTTGCGCTGGTGGAAGATGAGAGTGTACTGCAAGAGGTGGTTAGCAGGATTAGCGCCTTTCTCTCCGGCAGGCGCACGTTCACGAAAAGTTCATAATCTATCTGCCAAGTATTGACAACAAAGGACGGTCAGTATTGTACACTGTAGTTAAGCCCTAGAACAAATTCAAAGGGTGGAAAACCTAACCCGATTCCGGTGGTCCTGGAGCAGAAGCCGACCCAGTAGGCGATGACTAAACATCCTCTTTTTGGCATAGAATATAGGAGATTAGCCTAAAAGAGGTGGTTAGATGGGCGACCGGCCGGATATGGAGATGCTCCAGCAGCGGATTAGTGAACTGGAAGAAAAAGTTGAGCACTTGCGGGTGAGCCGGCGTGTCTTGATGAATTTGCTGGAGAAGGTTGAACGGGAAAAGGGCGGGTTGGTTTCCCGGCTTGAACGGGAAAATAGAAAACTCCAGCAGCATAACAGCCGGTTTGCCAAGAGCTTACTTAATAAGAACCGCCAGATCATTGAGTTACAAGCCAAAATCAATCACAGAGCATAAAGGAGCAGCAACCGCTGCTCCTTTATGCCATCTCAGTTCAACTGATCCGCCTGCATGAGGATTTCCAGTTCGACGCCGGGTCCGCCTGTTTGATGCCTTGCGATAAGGTTGAGCAGGTCTTGGGGGCAGCCGGCACGGCGGCACAGGTTCATTCCGATGTCGGGGTGGTACAAGGAGATATGGAATGGGGTGCCGTGCTCTTCGGCCAACCTGAAAAACAATGCCGGCATGAATCTGCGCAGCAACACCACAGAAATTCTGTCATGCAGTTTGAGGTTGCCAGCCTGTTTGCCCACATCGTGGAGAAGAGCCGCTTTAAGCAAGAGCTGCCGGTTTACCTGTCTGTTTCCAGCTTGGAGAATTTTCAGGCAGGTTTCTGATACATCGATAGAATGGCGCTGATCTGCTTTGTCCATGCCAAAAAATAGAGCCTGCTCCCGGACGTCAAGTAAGGACCGGACAAACAGGGCATCGGCAGGTGTTATCTTGGCGGTAAGGGCAGACACAAATTGCCGTACACGTTTTCTCATGGATTACTCCATAGCTTGCAGAATCGCCTGGGGACAATCGGTAATAACGCCGTCCACCCCGGCTGTTTTCAATTCTACCACCTGTGCGGGATTATTGACAACCCAAGGGAAGACCCGGTAGCCCCAGCTATGGGACTGCCAAATCAGCTGGCTGCTGGTGCAAGCCAGGGCAGGGTGCAGGGAAAAAGCATTTAACAGGCTTGCCTGAGCCCACAGATCCGGTTGGAGACGGTTGAACAACAGGCCCAAACGAAGCTGCGGCTCCAAGCGGTGCAGGGTGTTGAGACTGGACCAGTTGAACGAGGAGACAATGACCCTCTGCTGAGCCCGGTGCCTGTTAACAATAGATAAGACTTTTGCTTCAAGGCCGGGATAATTGACAATATTGGTCTTTAATTCAATGTTTAAGCCTATCCGCCGGGGGAGTGAGGTAAAAACTTCCTCCAAAGAAGGTATTTTTGTTCCCGCAAACTGAGGGCTGAAGGCTGTACCGGCATCGAGCCTTTTTAAGCTGGCCAGAGTGCGGGCCATTACAGGCCCTGTGCCGCTGGTGGTACGGTTCAGCATCTCATCGTGAATCACCACTACTTTGCCGTCCTTGCTCAAATGAACGTCAAGCTCAACCATCTGGGCGCCTGTCTGGGCAGCCAGCAGAAAGGACGGCAGGGTATTTTCCGGCGCAGCGGCCGGGGCTCCCCGATGGCCGATTATCAGCAGATCGGACATACATGCACCTCCTAGCTGGAATACACGTGCCTTGGAGTCAGAATTCAGGAGTCAGGAGTCAGGAGTCAGGAGTCAGAATGGCAGAGTGGTTTATCATCTCGGAGTCTTCTGAATTCTGACTCCTGAATTCTGAATACGACCAGTAACAATATATTATTAACCGGTTGCAGAGGATACAATAACACAATAAGTTAAGAGACCGAGGTTGCCCTCAGTCTCTGCGGTTTTTAGTGTCATAGGTTTCTGCTTTGTGTCTGAAACCGTATAGGGCCTGAGATGAAAATACCGGTTCCGTGTAGTAGTCGTCAGCAAAATTGTGCTTCATCAGGTGGTCTTCTGCCACTGGCAGGTCTTCCACCGGGTTGAAACAGTAACCTGGAATGCCGTTGGGGTGTGGCGAGACCGGATTTACCGGTCCGGCTCTGCGTTGCATGCAGTTTCCTCCCTTTAAGGTTATTGTCTGCCTGCCAGCATGCTTTCGGCTCGTTGAATCATCTCCCTGACCATCTGCCCGCCCAGATGACCTCCAATTCTACCACCGATCCGGCCGCAATCCCGGGAAGGGATATTCTCCCAGCCGACCCGCTCAACTTGAGGCAGCACTCCCAGCTGATTTGCAATCTGGTCCTTTTGGCGTGCCACCACGTCCGCATAGTTGGCGGCAGTAACAGGGGATATTCCGACTTGGCTGCCGAGCCCGATGCTGTTGGCAACACTGACTTTGAGGTTATCGAGTTTGGCTTCTGGCACCACATATTCATTTTGAATTTGTCCTGGCATATCAACACCTCCCTAAATATATTCTGCGGCGTCGGAAGTGAAAACATACCGGTACCAAAAAGCTTGTAACTATTCAGGTATTCAGAATTCAGTAGTCAGAATTCAGAATACTTGGAGATGATAAACCATTCTCTCATTCTGACTCCTGACTCCTGACTTCTGAGTAGTTACAAAAGCTTGATATATAGGCAAAATCATTCCATAACTGGACTGGAATGGCAGTACTTAATGTGGTATAATGACAAAATATATATTGGATGAGGAAATTCTAGAATGAGAGGTGCTTATGTTTGGATGCGAAATTTTCCCGGGAAGGTCTTACCTTTGACGATGTGCTGCTTGTTCCTTCAAGATCAGATATACTCCCCAGGGATGTGGACACCGTAACGTATTTAACACAGAAAATCAGACTAAATATTCCCTTAATCAGCGCAGGTATGGATACAGTAACGGATTCCCGGCTGGCCATTGCAATTGCCAGGGAGGGTGGCATAGGGATAATTCACAAGAACATGTCCATTGAAGCTCAGGCGCTGGAGGTGGACAAGGTAAAACGTTCGGAACACGGTGTAATTACTAACCCAATTTTTCTTCATGCCGAAAATCCTATTACCGATGCCTTGGAATTGATGGAGCGCTACCGTATTTCCGGTGTCCCGATTGTGGACGCGGGCCATGTTTTGGTAGGTATTTTAACCAATCGGGACCTGAGGTTTGAAAAGGACTTTTCCCGTCCTATAGGTCAGGTTATGACCAGGGAAAACCTTATCACCGCTCCTGTCGGTACTACGCTGGAGCACGCCAAAGAGATTTTGCGCAACCATAAAGTAGAAAAGCTGCCTATTATAGACGCTGAAAACAGGCTTAAGGGCCTGATTACCATAAAGGATATTGAAAAGGCCCGCCAGTACCCCAACTCGGCCAAGGATGAACGGGGACGGCTAAGAGTTGGCGCAGCTGTGGGCGTTACTGCTGACACTATGGAACGGCTTGCAGCCCTGGTACAAGCAGGAGTGGATGTGGTTGTAGTTGACACCGCCCACGGGCACCATTCGGGCGTTATCCAAACCGTAAGGCAAATTAAAGCGGAGTATCCGGCTCTGCAGCTCGTCGCCGGCAACGTTGCCACAGCCGAGGCCACCAGGGATTTGATTGAAGCGGGAGCTGACGCTGTCAAAGTAGGTATGGGGCCAGGCTCAATCTGCACAACCCGGGTAGTGGCAGGCATCGGGGTACCGCAAATTACCGCCATCTACGAATGTTCCACAGAGGCCCAAAAATTTGGCATTCCCATCATTGCCGACGGAGGGGTCAAATTTTCCGGCGATTTGCCCAAAGCAATTGCCGCAGGCGCCAACACTGTAATGATCGGCAGTCTCTTTGCCGGTACGGAGGAAAGCCCGGGAGACATTGAAATTTATCAGGGACGGAGTTACAAGGTGTACCGGGGCATGGGTTCCATCGGAGCCATGAAACAGGGAAGCCGGGACCGCTACTTTCAGGATAAGGAACAAAAATTGGTGCCGGAAGGCATTGAAGGAAGGGTCCCTTTCAAAGGCCCGTTGTCAGAAACCATCTATCAGTTGATGGGAGGGCTTAGGGCCGGCATGGGGTATTGCGGCACGCGCAATCTGGATGAGCTGCGCACCAAGACCCAGTTTATCCGCATCTCCGGAGCAGGATTGCGGGAGAGCCATCCTCATGATATTACAATCACCAAAGAAGCGCCCAATTACAGTTTATAAGCAAAAAACTGCTGCCGGCGTTGCCGCCTATGACAGACAGAAATAGACCCTTCCTTGGCCGGAAGGGTCTATCCATGGGGTGGAACGGAGCTTTTTACCTCGAAAGCGGTTTACAGATAAACATGAGTCTTGACAGAACGGACCGTATACTTGGGCCACTTCTCAGACGCAAGGATTGAAGCCTCTTTGGCGTTCGAGGCCTTTACCCTGACCAGGCAGTCTTTTCCTCTCGAGTCTTTCATAATAATCAAATACTTTAATCCCTGATTCATGTGCACTCTCCCGCTTTTTAAATTTATTTATTATTTGCATTATACAATTGCTAAGTTTAAATTTAATTAATAAATTATAAACAAAATGTAAATTTTTAGCCGGGCTTGAACCCGGCCTGTTCAACTAAAACTCCTGGGGCAGGTTATCCTGGCAGTAGTAACACTGCCGTGTTCTCAGTTCATACTGACTCAAAATCAGGTTGCAGTATGGACATGCGCGCTCGTCTTTACTCATATATGGCTGCATAAAGTTGTCCGTCAAACAGCTCCCGTCCTTTCAACCGGCATATTTTTTGGGTAGCAAAGCTATTCTGTCCACATCTGGATGATTTTTGCGAGCCAAGTTATGGCAAAAAAAAATGCGGTTAGGCCGCATCTTTTTTTTGGTCTGGCAACAACTCAGAGTTTAAGTACCAGCCCTGTGGAATCCACCGGAGCTACCTGGCGGTTCCGCTCGACGGGCCTTGCAGGCTCAGGAGTCAAACACGCTCATAATAAGTGGCCAGGTAAACCGCTCCAAGGATTAACAGAGTAACCACTGAATAAAGAATTAACATGTTGGTTCACCCTCCTTGGTTAATATTACTTTACGACGCGGCCGGTTTTTTAACAATTTTTTTTTGGCGAGATGTTGAAAATTAATGTCAAGCGGCAGGAATCACCTATCAACTGGGCAGAATAAATAACCTAGCTTCGGCCGACCCGCCGGTACGGGAAAAGCTGCTAAACCTCCGTATGAAGTAGGAATTTTTTGATTTCCGGCGAATATGTAGGAGATATGAGGAGGAGACCGCATGAGTTTTCGCATGTTTTTGGGTTTGCAGTTGATGATGTTTTTTGTATTGGGCATAGTTAGCCGCCCGCTGGGCGGTGTGGAAGTGCTGCAACGGGGAGTAGTAATGAATTTTGCGGTGTTTTACCTGGCTTCCATGCTTGTTGGCTATACGGTTAAAACCTCTCCCGTTGCCAATGCCTTGGCGGTATGCACTGCCTTTTACCTGATTTCCTATGTTCTCGGTGACCCAGGTTCTTTCCCGTTCAGAGTCCAGATCATAGATGCACTTACAGCAGTTGCGTTTGTAGTAATTGGCTCCATGGTAGGGGTTTACTCACGCCCCCGGCCTAGAGACGAGGACGCGCTGAGCTAGGCTTTGGCAACAGCCAAAGTGCGGCTGTGCGGTGTCAATTGATAGCGGTACAAACAAAGCGCCTCCCGGGCTATGCCGAGTAGGCGCTATAATTATGTTATGGGTTTGTCGAACCTGGGGTGTAATTTTGTACGCCCGGGGTTTCGCCGGTTAGGACTTGGAGATCCAGCAGTTCCTTGATTTTCACCCGGATGTGCTGATTCACAACCTGACTTAGAAGCCCCAATTCCTCCTCTTTGCTCAGGAAATCGGTCAGGGCCAGATCCAAAGCTTGCTCCGCGCTGTTAAGTTCCTGCTTCTCTGCTGCGCTTAAACTTCCCAAGCTTCTGGCGCCATGCGGGTTTTTACCTGCATACAGGTCAGACGGGGCTACAGGCAGCCGCTCGTACTGAGTGCCAGATGTATGTGCCGGTTCACCTAGCAGTGTCTGGGTCAGGAGGTATCCTGTTATAACAACCGTGAGAAACAGGGCCGCACTGGCCAGAACTGGAATGAATTTCTTCAGCACGCAACACTACCTCCATTTCTAAAGCTAGTGTTGTCAGAAAGTGGAAAAATATACTTTAGGCTTTGGGCAGGGTAAAGGAGAAAACAGTCCCTGCGCCGGGCTTGCTCTCCACATTAATTTTTCCTCCATGGGCCAGGACCAATTCTTTGACAATGGCCAATCCCAAGCCTGTTCCCCCTTTTTCAGGGGTGCGGGCTTTATCCACTTTGTAGAAACGCTCGAACACATAGGGGAGGTCTTGGGGCGGTATGCCGATTCCTGAGTCTACAACGCTAAAGCGGGTTTCCTTCTCCCCTTGGTCGATGCATATTTTTATCCAGCCGTCTACAGGGGTGAAACGCAGCGCGTTGTCGACAAGGTTGAGCAGAATTTGTTCCAGGCGGTCACCGTCGGCCAATACTGGGGACAAAGCCCGGGGGAATTCGGTTAGCAGGCTGATATTTTTTTCACTGGCCCTGGGGGTTAGCTTGGTCACCACCTCGGAGATCAACAGGTCGGGATCCAAGGCCACGGGCTTTATTTTGGCCTGTCCGGCCTGGAACCGGGCCAGATCCAACAGGTCGCTGACGAGCCGGTTGAGCCTGCCGATATCCTTTAGCATCAAGGAAAAATACTTCGGTTGTTCCTCTTCAGGTATTACTCCGTCCTGCATCAATTCCAGAAACCCCTGAAGTGAGGTCACGGGAGCGCGAAATTCGTGGGAGACATTAGCGACAAATTCGCGGCGCTGGTCCTCCAGTTTTTGCTGCTGGACCAGAGTGGTTTGAATTTCTCTAATTGACCGGTTAAAAACATTAACCAGGGTGCCCAACTCATCATCTCCCTGGTAAGATACCTGTTCGGTCTTCCCACCCTGTACCAGAGCCTTGGCCGCTTTGTTCATTTGCAGAATGGGCCGGGAGATGCTTTTGGCCAAAAAATATGCCAGAATTACTGCCAGGACAAGAGCCAGAAGCGCCGCATAAAGGATAAAGAGGCGGAAGCGGAACATGTTGGCTTGAAACCCCTTAATGGACGTGTCAAGAAAAACAGCCCCGATAACCTTGTTATTTAGTTTAATAGGATTGCCCACTGTCAGGCTGGGGGCGCCAAGTAAGGTGCCGCCCCAACGGCTGTAGGTGTGATCAGCAAGAACATTCTTGACCTCATCCCGGTTCAGCGCATTACCAACCACGCCATTGGCGGTGGAGGCGAGCACCTTTCCGGAGCTGTCAATAATAATTACATCAGCTTCGACGGACTGGGAGACCTGTTTTGCTACGTTATCCAGAATATCGTAAGCCGATAGAGCGATGCTTTCCCGAATTAAGGGGTTGGTGGCCAGGGTATTGGCGTTTTTTTCAAACTGCTGCTGCAGCCTGTTGGCCAGGTAATGCTGCAACAGGTAATTGAACATGCCGCCTAGCACTACCATCGTTACCAGGATGATAACCGCATGGCTTAACAACAGCCTCGTGAACAAACTCTTTGGTTTCACCCTGTTACCACCTCAAATTTGTAACCGAGGCCCCAGACCGTCTTGATGTAGCGCTGGTTGCTGCGGGATTCCACTTTTTGCCGCAGGCGTTTGATATGCTCATCAACCGTGCGTGCATCCCCGAGATATTCGTAGCCCCAGACGTTACTCAAAAGCTGGTCGCGGGTGAACACCCGTCCCGGGTTCTGGGCCAGGTAGGACAAAAGTTCGAATTCCTTGGGGGTCAAGGGTACTATGTCCTGGCCGACTCTTACCTCATGGCCCTGCATGTCCACGGTCAGGCCGGCAAAACGAAGAGTGTTTTGGCTCGCTAATACAGGAGTAGTCCGTCGCAATATAGCTCTAACCCTGGCAATCAATTCCCGCGGGCTAAAAGGTTTAAGCACGTAGTCGTCCGCTCCCAATTCCAGGCCCAGCACCCTGTCCAGCTCTTCGCCTTTGGCTGTAAGCATCAGGATAGGCGTGTTGGATGTTTTACGAATCTCCCGGCATACCTCCCAGCCATTCAGTTTGGGAAGCATTACGTCCAGGATGACAAGTTCCGGATGCAGGGCCTGAAATTTTGCCAGGGCTTCAGCGCCATCAAGGGAGATTTCCACTCGGAATTTTTCGCTTTCCAGAGACAGGCGCAGGACTTCACAAATATGCTCATCATCGTCAACTACCAGCACCAGGGAATTCATAATCGACCTCCCTTGTAAAATTTTACCTTAATTAGCATAGACAGGAAGGAAATCTCTTACCGGGCAGCGAACTTAAGGGATAAAATCTCAGGCCTTCTTGCTAAAACATTATCTATAGTGTAGCTACTTTGGCCAGACCTTGCAACACTGTACCGGATTTGGCTTGCGGTTTTCCAATATAAACCGAAAGGAGGAGTTGAATTGCAACCGGCACTCTCCAGGCGGGAAAGGAAAAAACAAGAGACCCGGGAGAAGATTTATCATACTGCTTTGACGCTTTTCCGTATCCAAGGTTTCGAGAAAACCTCCGTAGACCAAATTACTACCCGGGCGGACGTCGGTAAGGGAACGTTTTACAATTATTTTCCTTCGAAAGAAGCGGTGATTTATCAATACACCCGGGAAATAAATCGGGAAATTCTGGACCGCGGCAGGGAGCGGATGAACCAAATGGCCCTGGCCAGTGAACGGTTGAGTTTCGTGCTGGAAAACTGGGCCAGGTTTATTCAAGGTCATCCAGAGGTGGCTTTCGTCATGGTTCAGGAAGGCTCTGCTTTGATGGTTAAGGAAGCTACAGGGAATCTGGAGGAGATTTTGGTCGGGATAATCGGTTCAGGTCAGATAAAGGGGGAAATCCGCAAAGACCTCTCACCACTGTTGTTAGCCCAATCAATCCAGGCCGGCGCGGTCCGGCAGTTTTTGGACTGGTACCGGGCAAAGGAACCAGGGGGATTAGAGGGAAAAGTCCGCAGTGTGCTGGACCTCTTTATCCAGGGAAGTTTGGGAGAACGCTAAACCAAACAACGAAGCCCTGCCTGGGAAGTAAGAATTAAAGAATAACCCTGTAGCCCAAAACGACTACAGGGTTATTCTTTGCTTTTAAAGCTCTAGCTAGAGCAGATGAGTGCTGTAGGCAATATCAATTTGATGCCAGCAGACCTGAGAAACCACATTTTTTAGGTCAAGCGAGGAGCATTCCCAAGGGACTCTTTTCGCCG
>JAJYNB010000017.1 GCA_021786555.1 Bacillota bacterium
CAACAATCCTGGCAGCCAAACCCACCACCAAGACAGGGCAGAAAGAAGGATAACTTTACTGATACTGGAAAAACTGTAGCCCGCAATCGCCAGCTGCTTCTTTTTTTGCGTACGGTCTCCCGCGTACCCCGAAAAAACCTTCAACAAGCTTGCCAGGCTCTCGGCAACCCCTTCAATCAGCCCGATTACCGCTGGGCCGGCCCCAAGGGCTCCAGTCAAAAACAGGGGTAAAATCGGATAAACCATTTCTGAACTTATGTCCGTGAGCAGGCTTACTAAGCCTAGGATAACAATGTTAAACATAAGACCGTTAACCCCGTTTGACTATGTTTATATCTGTAGTCAGCACAAGTCCCCTTTTGACCATTTGACAGATATCCGGCAGCACCGCTTCGATTTTTTCCGCCGTATCCACGCACTCAATGATCATAGGCAGATCCGCTGACAGTTCAAGTAAACGGGTGGTATGCACAACTTTTTGCTGGCCGTAACCTTCTACACCCCGCAACACCGTCACCCCTGCCAAGCCGGCCTGCTTAAGTTTCAGTACCAGGGCGCGGTACAAGGGTTGGCCCTGCCAGCGCACATTTTCACCTATATAAATCTTGAGAAGCTTATGCATTGACACTCTCCTTTCCTAATTGCAACCCGCCAACTTAAGCCGGGCTGCAGAGGCCGGAACGGCTCAGCCTCTTAAAGTGCACGGGCCAGATACATACCCAGATAGGCTGCCAGCAGGCCAAGCACGGCGCTCAGGCCCACATATCCCAGAGCCGTCAGGTAGCTGCCCTCTTCCAGCAGCACCATGGCTTCATAGGTAAAGGTTGAGAAAGTGGTATAGGCCCCCAGAAACCCCACTCCCAGGCCCAAGCGCCACCCCGGGCTGAGAACTGTCCTTTCCAGCACAAACACGTTCAGCAAGCCCAGTAAAAAACTGCCCGTAATATTGATCACAAAAGTTCCCAAGGGAAAACTGTGGTTCCACTTACTGCCGAACCACAGGCTGAGGCCATAGCGCGCCAAAGCCCCTGCAGTACCCCCCATAGCCACATAGATGATGCCCATCTGCAAACCCCCTCTTAATTTTACATCCGGTTTAAACAAAAACAAAGAAACTCCTACTGCATAGGATTACCTAACAGTAGGAGCCATTAACCTGAAACGGTGGTTCTAACCTTAAGTTAAGGCGAGCTCCATCGCCTAGCCTAAATTTATTCGACATTTAACAACTGTTTTCCTGATTATTTTGACACTGTTGTTAGACTCTTTCGACAACCAAAGCCACACCCATGCCACCGCCGACGCAGAGCGTAGCCAGGCCGTAACGCCCCTGGCGCTTCTGCAGTTCGTAGAGCAAAGTGACCAAAATCCGCGCACCGCTGGCGCCGATGGGGTGACCTATGGCGATGGCGCCGCCGTTGACATTCACCTTCTCCATGGGAAAAGCCAGTTCGCGGCTGACAGCCAGGGCCTGAGCAGCAAAGGCCTCATTGGCCTCAATCACATCAAGGTCTGATACCTTCAGGCCTGCGCTGTTTAGAGCCTTCTTCACCGCCGGAACTGGGCCGATACCCATAATGGCCGGATCTACACCCGCATAGGCGCCGGCCTTAATCACTGCCAGAGGTTTGATGCCCAACTCTTCGGCCTTTTCCCTGGCCATGACCACGAAGGCAGCAGCCCCGTCGTTAATGCCGGAAGCGTTTCCCGCAGTTACAGTTCCACCCTTTTTAAAGGCGGGGGACAATTTGGCCAGGGCTTCCATGGTCGTCCCTTTGCGGGGGTGCTCATCCGTATCAAAGATTTTCGGCTCGCCTTTTTTTTGTGGAATCGACACGGGTACAATCTCATCTTTGAACCTGCCGGACTCTATGGCTGCAACAGCCTTCTGTTGGCTGGCCAAGGCAAGTTCATCCTGTTCTTCCCTGCTGATGCCGTATTTTTCAGCCAGATTTTCCGCCGTAACCCCCATGTGGTAAAGGTTAAAGGCATCGGTCAACCCGTCAAAAACCATGGAGTCCACTATCTGGTCATTGCCCATACGGTAACCGGTACGAGCCTTGGGCAGCAAATAAGGGGCTATGCTCATGCTCTCCATGCCGCCCGCTATAACAACGTCCGCTGCCCCTGCCATAATAGTCTGTGCGGCAGTAATGACCGTCTTCAGACCGGAACCGCACACCATTCCCAAGGTATAGGCGGGAACCTCAATTGGGATTCCTGCTTTGATTGATGCTTGGCGGGCAGGGTTCTGGCCCTGGCCTGAAGTCAGCACGTTGCCAAGAATTACTTCATCCACTTGTTCAGGCGCAATGTTGGCCCGTTTTATGGCTTCCCTTAGTACGACAGCACCTAGTTCACTGGCCGGTACTTGACTAATACTTCCGGCAAAGGTACCAATAGCTGTACGTACTGCGCTGACAATAACTACATCTCTCATGTAATTTTCCTCCCAATCACTCACAAAACATGACCATTACTGGCCCTGGCCAGCTAACCGATACTGGCATAACAAAACGTCTTAATTTCCCATCTCC
>JAJYNB010000191.1 GCA_021786555.1 Bacillota bacterium
GCTATTAAATCCCCAGTTACCACCTTAACACTGGTAATTACATCTTCTTCAGACAGTCTAATCAGTACATAGCGACGAGATGGCGAAATTTCCTCGTTCCATATTTGTAAATTGTTTGACTTTTGAATATACGTATCAAAATTTTGTCCAGGAAACCTTGGTTGAGTCTTTTTAAAAGATGTTGGTACAGCGTATCCAAGAGCTCTACAAATCTTTTCTTTAACTACCTTTGACCTAGTCCGGAGCGGGAGGTCCGCTAATGACATTCCCTTGAGAGCATTATTTAGGATTAATTCCAAGTCAGGAGTATTGATCCAAAAATCTGGATCTCTAATTTCAATAGGGTCATAGATCCTTAATTTATTAAAGTAAATGTTTTTAACAACTTGATTATTATTTTCTTCACTTTCCAACTTGGCGACACTCCTCCAAATATTGTATTTCACTAAAATTCTCCAAAATTCGGGGTATTCCTGCCCTTCCCCGTGTTTTTGTGATAAGACTATGAGTTAGGTGCATTGATAAAAAACATAAAAAGTCGGAAGAATCCTTAGAAAAATTCTTCCGACTTTATTTGACAAGAAGATTTATCGGGTACAATTGAGAAAATTACGGTTCGCGCAACTATTCAACCGATAACGTTTTGCCATTTTTCAACATCTCTAAATCCACCTTGTGTACCAGCCCTTCTTGCGAGGCCCGACCAAGCAGAGCTGTTACTGCCTTATATCCTGTATCACCCATATTCTCGGAGAACTCGTTCACGTAAAGCTTGATGTGCGCTTGAGCTACTTCGTAGGACAGCTCTTGGGCGTGGCTCAGCACGTATTCCCGTGACTCCTCCGGGTGCGCCCAGGCATATCTTACTGAAGCCCGAATCCAGTTTGAGATTTCTGCTAAGTCCAGTGTCCGGCGAGCAATAATCGCTCCCAACGGTATGGGCAGGCTGGTATCTGCCTCCCACCAGTTGCCCAAATCAACCAATAGGGAAAGTCCATAAAGGGGATAGGTAAAGCGTGCCTCGTGGATCACGAGTCCCGCATCCACCTGTCCATCGCGCACCGCAGGCATAATCTCATGAAACGGCAGCACCACAATTTCACCCACGCCGCCAGGCACATGTTGAGCTGCCCACAGCCTGAAAAGCAGGAATGCGGTTGAACGTTCACTGGGTACCGCCACCCGTCGGCCGGATAGCAGCGCTGGGTCCATGGCACTGCTTGTTCTGTTTGATGTCAGCACCAACGGTCCGCAGCCCCTGCCCAAGGCGCCTCCGCACGGCAGCAGCGCGTACTCTGATAATACCCAGGGTAATGCGGCATACGAAATCTTGACTACGTCAGGCCCGTCGGAGCCTGCTGCTAAACTGTTCGTGATGTCGATATCAGCGTAGGTGACATCAAGCTTCGGCGCACCTGGTATCAGCCCGTGAACCCAAGCGTGAAAAATAAACGTGTCGTTAGGGCAGGGAGAAAAGGCAATTTTCATCATAGCACCTCCGATAATACTGAGCTGGCAGCCGCCAAAATGTCCAGAGCCTCTTTGATTTGCCAGGCGGACCGGTCACGGGGACCGACCATATTTGAGATGGCGCGAATCTCCAGCACCGGCAGCCCAGATTCACGGGCCGCAAGGGCAACTCCATACCCCTCCATCCCTTCGGCGGTTGCCCCCTCTACCCTCGCAGCCAATTCTGCAGCACTCTCAGCTGTTCCCGTCACGGTCGATACAGTAAGTACAGGGCCGATATTTACCGGCAGTTTGGCCTCTAGCAGCGCACCTGTTACCCGTTTCACAAGGACGAAATTGACCTGTACGCGGGTAGAGCCGAAGCCCAACTCATCCAAACTGCTGAACCCTTCAGGAGTCTCCACTCCCAAGTCGGCAGCAACGATCTCGTTGGCCACCACCAGTGAACCCACCTCTGCCCTGCCAGGGAATCCTCCTCCAATACCGGCGCAAACAACCAAACTATACCCGGTAGCTGCCAACACCTTCGCCGTAGTAACTGCAGCTGAAACCTGACCGACGCCCCCCGCCAGGACGTCAAACCTGGTATCGCTGCGCAGCCCGCGCTGCACCGCGTCCCTTTCAGCCGGGACTGCGGTAATTACTAGAACGCGAAATCCGGTATCCAGCTTGCGGGAACTTGGGACAGGCAGCTTTTCTGCGTCCTGATCCAAACACATCTTATTCTCTCTCCTATATTATCCCTTTTAGCTAACAATTCCTTTGGTGAGCGTAAATCCTTAAGGTTGCAACGGGTAATTCTTATAAAAAAAGGAGGCGCCCTCCCCCTTATGTTCAGAAATCTATTCAATACTTACAAGGTTACACATTCATTGTAAATGACTCAGAATAATTTAGAACTTCTTCACTTATGGTATGGTTCGTTGTGCATAATCTTGAAAGCGCGGTACACCTGTTCCAGGAGCACCACCCGGATTAGCTGGTGGGGGAAGGTGAAGCGGGAGAAGACGAGCTGCAGGTCAGCCCGTGCCAGAACCTCAGGGGCCAGGCCCAGGGAGCCGCCAATTATGAAAGACAACTGGCTTTTGCCCCGCAGGCTTAAATCCCTCAAAAACCCGGCGAACTCCTCAGATGTATACTCTCTCCCCTGCAGGTGGAGGGCGATGACAAAACTGCCTGGCAAAGCTGCCCGGAGGAGACGTTCCCCTTCCCGTTCCCGCACCCGGTCGGCAAGGGCTGCAGAAAGGTTTTCCGGGCACTTTTCTTCCTCAACCTCCACAACCTCCACTTTTGCATAAACCCGCAGGCGCTTGAGATACTCGGATACAGCATCCTGCCAGTACTTTTCTTTCAGCTTACCTACCGCCACCAGCCTGACCTGCATCAGACCACCAGGTACTCAGGCTGATCCCGGCAGAAGTCGCAGGCAGCCGGGGCGGTCCAGGCAGTAAAGTGGATATCCTGCAGCCGGTATATGTCCGGCGGGGCCTCATAGACCTCGACAAACTCATCTATGGCGCGGTCCAGATGCTCTACACAAACTACGTACACTTTCCTATCTCCCCGCGGTGTTACTGGCCAGGCGGCAGTTCGGCCAAAGTGACAGTGGTCTCGCTGCTCTTGCCGTTTCTGGAGTAACCAAGCTTAACTTTGTCGTTGGCCTTGTATTTAAACAACTCGTGGGTCAACTCAAAATAATTCGTAACAGCTTTGCCATCAACAGTAGTAATAATGTCCCCAGCTTTAATTCCGGCTTTGTCCGCTGGACCTCCTGCGGTTACATCCACCACTAAAGCCCCGGCAGGCCACCCTTTGGCCTGGGCAAATTCCTCGTTATAGCGTTCATTGATCTGGACCAGCAGGCCGGCATGGCTGGCGCGTCCGGTCTTAATCAGTTGGGTAA
The DNA here is from genome assembly GCA_021786555.1 of Bacillota bacterium. Lineage (GTDB taxonomy): Bacteria > Bacillota > Desulfitobacteriia > Desulfitobacteriales > JAJXUE01 > JAJZPO01. The sequence goes on from JAJYNB010000191.1 coordinate 3,374, forward strand.
TCACGGGCCAGGCATCTGAAATCGGGATGGCAAAACCCATGCCTTCGAAACCAGGCTCCTGGTTTTTGGCGGAATTTATGCCTATAACCTGACCCTGCCAATTCACCAGAGCACCGCCGCTGTTGCCTGGATTGATGGCGGCGTCAGTCTGGATCAGGTTGAAACTCGACTCTCCGGTAAGCTGGAGAAAGCGGTTCAGGGCGCTCACAACCCCAACCGTCACAGACCGTGCAAATTCTTCCCCGCCGGGATTACCGATGGCTACCACCGGTTCTCCTACCTCAAGCTTGTTGGAATCTCCGATGGGTGCCGCCACCAGTCCATTGGTGCCGGAAATTCTGACTACCGCTAAATCGGTGCGGTCATCCTGACCGACGATCTTGCCCTCAGCGTTACGGCCGTCTGCCAGGGAAACGACCAGCTTCTTCGCGCCTTGCACCACATGATTATTGGTGACAATGTAACCGTTGGCAGCATCGATTATGATGCCCGAACCGCTGCCAACCTCCTCCAAATCACTGCCGCCAAACGTATTCGGTGACTGGAAGTTGGCAATCCCCACGATGGCCGGACCAACGCTTTTGGCGATGTTGACTACTTGAAAGGGGTTGGACTCCCCGCCTTTGGGAAGCGGCAGCGGAGTCAGCGGATTGATCGCCAGGGACGGGCTTTGGGGCTGCTGGGGCCATATTTTTGGCGCCAGCGCCGCGACCAACAGACCGCCGATGATGGCGCTAATCAGCGCCACGATTATGTACGGCAAATAGCGCGGCCGCCTGCGCGTGTAAAAATCATCAAAATATCCCATAGTTCCGGTCCTCTCTTTCCTGGCTGGTTTAAAGTTCCCCCACCGCCAGGGGAGTGTGGCGCGGTGCGGTGCGGATTTTCAGGCCGGGCGCTATTTCAGGCACACCGGAGTCTACAAGTATATTCCCGACTGTTTGCAGGGCCAAGTCAGGCACATTGTTTTCCTCACTTAAATGCGCCAGCACCAAGCGTTTGGCATCCTTACTGATGATTTCAGCCAGGGCCTTTCCCGCATCAGCGTTGGATAGATGCCCCGTGGAGGCGGCGATTCTCCTTTTCAAATAATGCGGATATCTGCCCTGCCACAGCATCTCTTCATCATGATTAGATTCAAACACGATGCCGCTGCAGCCCTGAAGCTTGCGTACCATGCCCGCTGAGACCATGCCCGTATCTGTGGCCAGCCCGACTTTTGTTTCCCCGTGAAAACAGACCAGTCCTGTGCTGGCGGCACTGTCATGGAAAGTCTCAAACAGTTCCAGCTTCAATTCGCCGATTTCCAGCGCTTCCCCCGCTGAGAGCACCTCAACCTGGGGCAGGACTCCCGTATCCAGGAGGGGAAGGCATTGTTCCAGGACATATACGGGCAGCTTATATCTGCGGGCCAGCACCCCGACCCCGTGGGTATGGTCACGGTGCTCATGGGTAACCAAAATTCCTCCCAGAGATTTTGGCTCAATCTCCAAACTCTCCAGTCTCTGTTCTATCGCCTTGCCGCTTAGGCCGGCATCCACCAACAGGGAGGTAGACCCCCCTGAAATTACAGTAGAATTCCCGGAGCTGCCGCTCGCCAGGGTCGCCAGTCTCATTCCTTTTCTCCTAACTCCAGTTTAAGAGTATTGCAGAAGGCCGAACCGGGGACATCAAGTGCTCAATACAGCGGTGTTCCCCCTCTGGCACTAGTTAATTATAGCAAATGTTACCTTAAACTGAAATAGACTGGCTCCTGGATAATTGGTTACCCCTAGTATAACTACTTTTCCGCCAAAGTATTTCCCCTGGGCCAAACAAAAAAGCGCCGTTGGGGCGCTTATTGGGGACCCGGGGCTCCGGCCATAATCCACCGTTCAATCAAATCGATGGTTTCAGCCTTTTGCTTCACCGGGTGCCCGCTCTTCATTTTCTGCAGCAAAGGACTTTGCGGATTACCGGGGATGACATATTTCATCACCGAGTAATAGGTGTATAGAGGTGCTTTGGCCATAACCCCGCCGGGGCCGTGACAGGAAGCGCAGCCTTGGAATATCACCGGTTCGACATCATTGGTATAGTTGGGTGCCCCGCCTTCGGTGGTGTCAGCCAGAAGTGTCCTGATATTATCCCTGATGTCCCCGGACGGGTTTAACTGCAGGGCTGCGGTCAGCTGCTCCCGTGCACCCTTCTGATTCAGGCGCTGATAGAGCAGGAAGATACCATAGTTTAACCGGGCATTGATATACTTAGGGTCCATGGCGATGGCTTTCTGGTAGGCCGCCTCAGCTTGGTCCGGTTGACCGCAGTAGTAAAGCGCAGTGCCCATGTCGGTTTCAACCCCCACCTGGTTGGGCTTTAGGTCCAACGCCTTTTGGTAGACCGCGGCCGCCTTGGCAAAGAAACCCTTGGCATCGTCGGGGTTGCCGCCGTCCCTGAGGCTGGTACCATAATCAAAATAGGCGTTGCCCAGATTGGTCAACAAATCCGCATTGCCGGGATTTTGAGCAACCTTCTGCTCCATCCCCTTTATATCCTGTAATGGGTCCTGCTGCACATAGCTGTGCATAGGCGGTTTGGCGTAATAGTAGCCATAAGAAAACGCCCCTGTTAAAGCTACTGCTGCCAATACCACCAGGATAGCCCTAAGAATTCCTGCCTTGTTTAACATGCTACTTTGCCCCCTTAGTCAGGTAAATACTTGCGCAGCAAGCAGCGGCAATCGTAATAGGGTACCCCGGCGCCCATGTCAGGGAGAAAGGCGGGGGTAAGAAGGTTGACGCCGCCACCCGATTTGAGCCATTGGCCCTCCTCAATCAGAACTGTGTCATCCCTTAAACGCGGGTTTAGTTTTACCCGGCATAATAATTGTCCCCTGGGTGATTCCACAATAACCAAATCGCCCTCCCTGAGATTATAGGCAGCTGCAGTATCCGCCAAAATCTCCGCCGGGGGGTAGTTTTCCGAATCGGAAGGAAACTGGGAATGTAAAGACCGGGCTGGGTGAGGCGTTAGCAAATATAGGGGATAACCGGGCAGTGTGGTAGAGCCGCTTTCCCTGGGCGCAGCATAGCAGGCTGTTCCCCAACCCGTCTCCTGCAAAGCCCGCTCGGAAAAAAGTTCAATTTTACCCGACGGAGTGGAAAACTTCCGGTCAGACCAGGCAACCTCCTGGGCCAGCGGGGTTTTCAACATACCCTCTTCCAGCCGTTCCAGTGTAATTCCATATTTTTCGCGGACAGGTTCCAGGGCCTCTTCAATCCATTGGCGGGAAGAGTTGGTGAAATAATCACCCAAGCCCATGACCGCTGCCAATTCACTGAAAATTACAGGGTCCGGTTTGGCCTCCCCTTGCGGTTCAACCAGTTTGGGGGCATAGCCAAGATATTCGCTCCAGGAGCTGGAGAGCAAGTCCTCTTCTTCAAATATTGTCGTGCAGGGGAGAAACAAGTCCGAAGCCTCTGCCGTATCGTTAAGACAAAAATCAATGGTTACCTTAAAATCAATAAGGTGAAAAGCTCTGGCGAAGCTGCCACTGTCAGGATGCTGACAAACAGGGTTTGACCTGGTGACTACAGCCACTTTAAGGGGCGGGTCCAGCTGAGGCATGAGCCGGCCCATGAGAGGAAAGGGTATGGAGCGTCCCCCCGCGGCTTTATCCGCAGCGGTGATGTCCTTAAACAAGCCTTTGTTGTATTGGTGGGCATAGTTTGCCCCGCCTCCGGCTACCCCAATATTGCCGGTGACAGCGGTCAGCGCATCAACTGCACGCACGGACTGACCCCCGTTGGCGTAGCGCTGCATGCCGGGGCCAAACAGGATTGCTCCGGGCCTTCGCCTTGCATATAAGCGCGCCAGGTCCTCAATCTCCTTTGCATCAACCCCGGTGATGGAACTCACTGTCGCCGGACTGTATTCCTTGACTGCCGTTGCGTATTCGGCAAAACCGTGAACATTGTTATGCACGAAATCCAAATCCAGGAGCCTCTCTGCCAGAATGACATGGGCAAGGCCCAGGGCCAGAGCACCGTCTGTACCCGGCCTCACACTGATATAGCGGTCAGCCAGATCCGCCGTTTTTGTTTTCACCGGATTAACTACGACCAGTTCTGCCCCCTTTTCCTTGGCCGCCCTGAGAAAGGGCAGGAGGTGGAGACTTGTCACAGCAGGATCCCGCCCCCATAAAATAATTACGCGGGAATTGATCAGGTCACTCCAGCTATGGGTATAATAACCGCCGAAATCGTACCGCTGGGCTGAGATGCCGCTGCCCCAGCAGAGGGAGCCGGAGGGGACGGTCACTCCGCCAAACAGATTAAAAAACCTGCGGTCCAAGTTGCGCAGAAGCCCGTTGGAACCATAGTCAAAATGGTGTAAAACTGCTTCAGAGCCGTATTGTTCCTTGGCTGCGGCCAATTTTTCAGCCCATACTTCGTAGGCTGCCTCCCAGCTGATGCGTTCCCATCCCCCCTCGCGTTTGAAGAGGGGGGACGTAACTCTGTCAGGACTGTAGAGCCGCTCAGCCATAGCCTTGCCCTTGGGGCAGATGAAGCCGCCTGTCACGGGATGTTCCGGATCACCGCCGACAGCTGTTATTCTTCCCTGCTCCACCTGGACCAGCATGCTGCATAAATCGAAGCAATTCAGGGGACAGACTGTACGGTGCTCAGCCATATCTTCAACCCCTTCTTAACCTACGGCCGCGGCTTCTTTGACCTTTATGTACATAGCGCATTCCAGCCGCTTGCGCTGTAGTTGACAGCCCATCTGATAAGGCGTCAGAATATCCGCATTGAAATTATAGGCTGCGGCGTGGCAGCCGCCGCTGCAGAAAAACCTTGCCCAGCACTTGAGGCACTCCGGCTTATTATATACGTGAGCAGAGCGGAACTTTTCCGCCATTGCCGTATCTACCTTGCCGCTGAAAACATCTCCCACTTTGAATTCTTCCTTGCCGACAAACTGATGACAAGGGTAGAGGTCACCGTCCGGGGAAATTGCCAAGTATTCATAGCCAGCGCCGCAGCCAGACAGCCGTTTGGGCAGGCAGGGGCCTTTGCCCAGTTCCAGGTTGAAGTGGAAAAAATCAAACTCCTGCGGGGTACGACGCCGGGCCAGGTAAGCATCAGCCAAGCGTTCGTAGGAGTCAGCCAGGATGGGCAGGTCCCCCTCCTGGAAGGCGTAGGGGTCTTGGGGCGCCGCCACTACCGGCTCCACCGAGACCTGTTTGCAGCCTATGTCAGCCATATGCAGCACGTCCTGGTCAAAATCCAGATTGTTGTGGGTGTAGGTGCCCCTGACATAGTAATAGGTTCCCACGGCATAGGGCGAGGGGTTTTGCCGGGCGGATACAAATTCTTTGATGTTGCCGGATACTTCTTTGTAGCTGCCGGAGCCGTCAGCATAGGGGCGCATCCGGTCATTTACCTCCGGACGACCGTCCAGGCTCAAAACCACACTGATATCATTCGCTTCCAGGAAGTCCCTTACCTGCTGGTTCAACAGCACCGCATTTGTCGTTAGGGTAAATTTTATGGTTTTGCCAACTTTGGCGGCTTCCTGGCGGCCAAACTCAACCAACTCTTTGACCACCCCAAAATTAACCAGGGGTTCGCCGCCGAAAAAATCAACCTCACAGTGACGGCGGTGGCGTGACTTTTCCAGAATAAAGCGGATGGCCTGTCTGCCAACCTCGCTGCTCATCAGGCTGCGTTCCCCGCCAAAGTCTCCGGTGCCGGCGAAGCAGTACTCACACCTCAGGTTGCAGTCATGAGCCACGTGCAGGCAAATGGCTTTGATTACAGTGTCCTGGGGATAGGCAGGGGCCACAAAACCCGGGTCCTCTGTAAAAAGGCTTTCTGCCTCAGCCAGCTGCTGCAGCTCCAAAAAGACTTCTTCCGCTTCCACCGCGCCGTATTTGGCAGCTATCCACTGTTTCGCCTGTTCCCAGCCCCCGCCGCAATCAGATAACCGCTGCAAGGCTTCCCAGGCAGGCCGGTCGAAAGAGTGAAGAGAGCCGCTGTTTACGTCCAGGACAATTCTTTGCCCGCCCTGCTCAAACCAGTGCAGGTTAGCCCCGAAGTCATAGTTCCTAAGATCCAAAGAAAGTTCCTCCTCAAAATACTGAAGCCCGCGCCCTCAGTAGGGCCGGGCTTTGGCGTTGGCGCAGTATTGTTGTCCAGGATTACTTGACGCAAACCTGGTTGCCTACGGTACAGGAGGTCTTACAGGCGGACTGACAGGATGTCTGGCATTCACCGCAACCCCCGGTCTTAACCGTGTCTTTCAGATTGGCTTTAGTAATAGTAACGATATGCTTAGGCAAAGGTAACCCTCCTATAACCAAAATTCTCCGTAAATTATATCACATGTGGAGTTTAGGGTAAAGGTCCGGGCTCTTTACGTTACTGCCCTCTTTTTACCTGTTCCATCAGCTGTACCTGGCGGGCCAGGGCTTGAATCATACCGCTGAAGATAAATTTATGCACAGGGTAAAGCGCGTACCAGTATAGATGTCCCATCAGGCCCCGCGGTTCGTAAAACGCCGTTTGGATTATGAGCACCTTCTGTTCGTCCATAGGGCTGATTTCATACTGCAGCCAACCCTTGCCCGGCATCTTCATTTCCGAGCGCAGCCGGACCAGGTGCGTGTCCTTGTATTCCTTTATTTCTTCCACCCGCCAGAAATCCACCGGGTCACCAACCCTAAGTTCAAGGTAACAACGCCTGCCGCGGTAACCCACCCCGCCAAAGAGCCGGTCCAAAAGCGCTCTCAATCCCCAGAGGGGATTGGCATAAAGCCAGCCGTTATGGCCGCCAAGGCTGATTACCGACCCGTAAACAGAGCCGGCTGAGGCCTGAATAACAATCTGCCTTTTTTCCATAACCATGCCTTCTACATTACTGAGCTTTACTTCTGCCTGATCTGTTTCGCCCAGGGAAGCAAGGGAACCGGACCAGATGGTCTCCACTTTGTCTTCCGCATTGCGCTCAATGGCCAGCTGTATGGCCCGTTCGTAGCTGATGGGTTCAAAGTCGAACAAACGGCGGGCTGTACCGTCTTTGACAATCACCTCGTTGCGCAGGCCGTAAATCAGTGGACGGCCGATGTTGGTGGGTATTGGGGTAAGCAGGTTAAGAAAGTAGGCACAGGTTTCAGGCGTTAACATAGGGATGATTATGATGCGCCGCCTCAACCCCCGCAGGCGCCCGTAGATCCGCATCATTTCATCATAGCCAAGAATATCGGAACCCCCGATTTCAATTATCCTTCCCGCTGATTCGGGCACCATCAGGCAGTCCACCAGATACCTCAACACATCCCTGACAGCAATGGGCTGGGAGCGGGTCTTTACCCATTTGGGACTGAAAATCACCGGCATGCGTTCTGTTATATAACGGATCATTTCGAAAGAGACGCTGCCTGAACCGATAATCTGGGCCGCCCGAAATTCTGTAACCGGCACACCGCTATGCCTGAGTTTGTCACCTGTAGCGTGTCTGCTTTTCAAATGGTCAGAAAGTGAATCCCCTTCCGACCCCAGACCGCTCATATAAATTATCCGTTTAACCCCCTGCTCCCGCGCGGCACAACCAAAATTTGCGGCGGCCTGCAAGTCCCGCTCGTTGAAACCTTTACCTTCCGCCATAGAATGGACCAGGTAATAAGCTACATCAATATTCTGCAGCGCGGGCAGCAGGGTCTCGTATTGCAGCACATCGCCCTCTAAGACCGTTACATCTTCCCATCCTCTGCCTTCAATCCGGGAAGCATTGCGCACCAGGCAGTGAACCTTGTAACCTTTGTCCCTCAAGCGGGGGACCAGCCGACCTCCTACGTAGCCGGTAGCGCCCGTGACCAAAACATTTTTTGGCTCATCCATAGTCAGCACTTCCCATCCCCTGTCAGGCATTTGTCCTGTAAACAATTATATGCGATGATTGTTCGTTATTTTGCCGTTAAACCCCTGCCAAAGTCTACGGCCCGCAAGACAAAAAAAGAAAGGCTTCCCCGCCTATTGTCTGCTAACTGCAAATATCTGGTTTACTACATCTAGTTTTTTTCTTTTCCATACAACTGTATTAAGTAATCCATACGCTGCAGCATAGCTTCATCGTTTTCAGTCTTTGTTTTCATGAACTTGACAAAACTCACCAGCACATAGATCAGAAACACAAACATGACCAGATTAAATAAGACTACCAGCAAGCCAAAAAAGCCAAAGGCGGCTACATTGGGACCAACGCTCAAATCAAACACCCCTTTATTCCTCTTCTACATGTGTGCCAGCTGCTCTTTGTTATCGAGCATTTCTGGATTATTTTGTTGGATTCACCGTGAACTTGAAAAATCCTGCGGGAATAAAGGTTAAAACTAGAATAATTCTAGGCTTCTCATGCAGGGTTTCCGCCCGGGCGTTAATCAGCTTGTGGCCCAGGGAAGGATCTTTTGCCCAGCGTGGAATCAACCCCCACCGGAACAGTTCCAACCGGTTAGAGCCGTTTTTTAGGATTACCGGTACATCCTGAGTCGGCGCCACATTGTAGCGAGGTTTTAACTCTGCTGAAAGTTGCTCAATATTAAACCTTTCTTTCAGCCCGGAAATTTCCACAATCGAATAACGCCCACACATAGCTTTCACCTCTAAAATCATCTTAGCACAACTGAGTTCACACTTTAATATAAACCATGCCCTGGCCACGAGTATGTTAACCCAGCACCTGACTAAGTGAAAAACGCCCTTCGAGTGAAAGGCGCCGTGTAAAGGCAGCGTTTTTATTTATACCTTGGACGTAACCGGTTTTCTTTGCTTTTTACTTTCCAAAGATTCTAATGAAGACGGCGGCTACCTCGTTCATAAATCTTATCGGTTCCAATCCTTTTCCGGATAGGGTTCCAATGAGCTTTCTTAGTTCTATGCTTATTAAATCATCAGGTTGGGCCAGCAGGGTATCAGGACCAACTTCCAGAATGTTAGCTATTTTTTCAAGTAATTCTAGGGACGGCACTTTCTTACCCCGTTCAATATTTGCAATATATGAGGGACTAACGCCAACCATCTTTGCCAAATTGTTCTGGGTAAACTTTTTCATTAACCGGAAGTTTTTAATATTACGACCTACCACTACCTTGATATCTTCCATATAATTAGCACACCTAATCTCCAATAAGTTTTGCTTTATGAACTTGCAGAGCAACAATAGGGTTGAAACAATATACTATTAGTGCTACAATTAGTGAGAAAATTCTATAAAAGACTCAAATCATGTCGAAAAAGGCAAAGTATCCGAAAGGATGCGACGCAAAGCCATGGGTCTAAAGCAGTGCAAAACTGCCATGACTGCCAGGTTGCCGGAGAACACCAGAGCACAAACCCTAACCGGCGATAGTAAATCTCGGTTGGGGTTTTTTAGTTTAACCAGAAAGGGCTGGAATAATATGCCTATAACCAAAAAGGTTCCTGTGTACCGCTTGGTAAACAATTCGGTATTGCAAAAGTTCTTTGCAATGCATAGCAAAATATCACAATTAATGTCCGAAAAAATTTCTCTTGAATTATTATTCGAAATTTACGTTGGCATTTTGGCAGATATGTTCGTGGCCCAGCAAGTTACCATCCTGCTTTTTAATCCAGCTTCCAACAAGCTATCGGCAAAAGCATATAAAGGTATATTGGATTCAAAGGCAAAAAAATATTCACTGGCCCCGGGTCAGGGGTTATCGGGAAAAGTTTTTTTAAGCAGGGAAACTCTGTACGTACAAGACCGGGAATTCTATTCTAATTTGCGTTCACCCGATGAACCAGATGCCGTTTTATATATCCCAATTGCTGAAGGAACTATGTGTCATGGTGTTATAACAATTAATCGTTCCGCAGGACTTGGCCGTTTTTCACAAGCGGAAATCAGGGCTGCCAGTTCCATGGGTATTTACCTGTCTTTGTATATGGAAAAGATTCAATTAGAGATTAAAACAACTAATTCAGACCTGGATGCTGTCAGACTATTGCTCAACACTATAGGCGCACGAGATGAATATACCCATTTTCATTCAGTAAGAGTTGCTTTATATTCTGTACTAATTGCAAAGCAACTAAACTTGCCTCAGTTAGATGTAGACTTAATACGCACATCAGCTATGCTTCACGACATCGGTAAAATAGGAATTCCAGACCACATTCTTCTACATCCTGGAGCACTGACAAAACAGCAGTTTTCAGTAATACAAAAGCACCCGGACATTGGAGTTTCTATTTTGGGACCAAAGGGGCCGTTCTCGTATACTGTTCCAGTTATACTGTTCCACCATGAAAGATATGATGGTGGCGGATATCCCCATGGTCTTAAAGGCCACAAAATTCCCAAAGAAGCACGTATAATTGCAGTTGCAGATTCATTTGAAGCTATGACATCTGACCGCCCGTACCGCAAGGGGTTTTCACTTGAAAAAGCGCTATCAGAGTTAGAAATTAATGCCGGAAGCCAATTTGACCCTGAAGTGGTGCAAGCTTTTACTAGAGCCCTGTTAAACAACAGTCGTATATCCCATCAACTTAAAGTAAAGGAGCAAGTCTCAAACATTAATTTCTCCTCTCACAATTAAACTCGGAAATTTGATTAGTGCTTGATGTTAATTTTTGGGGTTTCCCTAGACCCTGTACCTATACTGATACCCTCTATTCTAAACCCGGAGCAGCGGGTTTCTTTTTTTCCGATCAGCTTCATGGCAGCCTCACCGCTGGCAAAAGAAAAACCCCCTTAAATCCGGAGGTTTTAGCGATAGGTTGTCAGGTGTTTCAGGACTTGACAATTTATGTCTCTGCAAGCAAAAACACAGATAATAATTACCCTGACATTTTGACAGGTATAGTCCAATTACTCCAATTATTTCCAGGTTGTTCCCCGAGTATCTTAATCTAACCGATACCCAGCCCGAAACAGCGTTAAGCAGGCATCCACAACCTCGGGCTCATAGAGAACGCCTTTATGTTCCAAAATTTCTTCCATAGCCCGGTCTAAACCCAATGCCGGCCGATATGGGCGATGCGAAGCCATAGCTTCCACTACATCTGCTACAGCCAAAATCTTGGCTTCTAACATCAAGTCTTTGCAGATCGG
>JAJYNB010000064.1 GCA_021786555.1 Bacillota bacterium
TCTCCAGAGCTAAAAGAATAAGTAGAAAACCGTTTATCAGAACAATTTTACCGCTCAGCAGCAAAAAACTACCACCGAACAAAGGTAACAAATTTTCTGACACTTCGGAAGGAAATCTTCACAGGGTAACGAATATAACTTCGGACCCTTAAAATATTTTAATTCTTTTAGCTCTGGAGACATATAGTTAGTTTTAAATGGAGCAAGACATGCAGCTTAATCGCGAAGAGGAGGGATTAGGATGAAAATTGCTGTATCCGGTAAGGGTGGTGTCGGGAAAACCACGTTTTCGGCGAATTTAGCAAAGCTCTTCACCCGTGAAGGGTATGAGGTCTATGCGGTGGATGCGGACCCGGACGCGAGCCTCGGGACTACCTTGGGCATTCCCGAGGAAAGCCTGGCCAAGCTTAAACCGGTGGTTGACATGAAGGAACTCATCGCGGACAAAATGGGGACCGACGGAGCCTATTACCCTTTGAATCCCAAGGTTGACGATATCCTGCAGAGCCACAGCATTACAGTAGACAAAATCCATTTCTTCCGCATGGGTAATGTCAAGGGCGGGGGTACTTCCTGCTACTGCAAAGAAAACACATTTTTGCACGCTTTGGTCAACTCCTTGCTGTTGGGGGCTAAGGAAACAGTCATCCTGGATATGGGCGCCGGCATCGAACAGCTCACCCGGGGCACAGCCAGGGGAGTGGATTTCCTGCTTATTGTTACAGAACCCACCAAGGTCAGCGTGCAGACTGTTAAGGTAGTAAGGCAGCTGGCAAGGGAGCTGGGTGTGCCCAATGTCAAAGTAATTGGCAACAAGATCAGAAATCAGAAGGAAGAAGATTTTCTTCGAACCAGTTTCGAACCCGGAGAGTTATTAGGCGTTTTACCCTACAGCGACGACCTTGCCGATGCGGCCCTGGAGGAAGGCAATCTTGACCTTCCGGCTGGTAAGCTTGGAACCGCTTTAGAGGATATTTTTCAAGTAATCATTAGCAGAACGGTTTAGGGGGTGAAAGATGAGGGGTTAGTTCTTTTGCGGGAAGGGAGTAGACAAGTAAAATTCACCTAAGGAGGTTAAACAATGCCAAGATTTAGTGACTCAACTCACACCGCTCGGCCTAGCGATGCTCCCCGCGTTGTGGATGGCAAAAATCGTGAGCGGACTGTGGACCCGGCAGCGTTGGAAATGTTACAGGTTTCTAAAGAATTAGGACAAATCACCGCTTTTGACCGGGCGGTAGCCCAGCAGCCCCAATGCCAATTTGGTTATAAGGGCATCTGCTGCCGTATTTGTATCCAAGGCCCCTGCCGCATCAAAGCTGATGACGGCCCTGCCAGCCGGGGTATTTGCGGCGCCAGTGCTTACACTATAGTTGCCCGCAACCTGGTGCGTTACATCGCCGGCGGTACTTCTTCACACTCGGACCATGGCCGCCACATCGCCCGCACCCTGCTGCACATGAGCGAAGGTCATGCGCCCGATTATAAAATTGCAGACCCAGGCAAGCTGTACAAAGTCGCCCAGCGAATTGGCATCGCTACTGAAGGTAAGGAAGAGCTGGAAGTCGCCAAGGAAGTCGCAGTGGCAGCCTTGGAAGATTACGGCCGCTATAACGATGATGCCTGCACCTTCCTCAACACAACCATCACCAAGGGCCGCGAAGCAAAATTCCGGGCCACCAACGTGGCTCCCACCTCTATCGACCGCTCAGTGGTGCAACTCTTGGCCCAAACGACCATGGGTATGGACGCTGACCCGGTGAACATCATCTTTGGCGGTCTGAAAGCTGCTCTCGCCGACTACACCGGCATGCACATCGCCACTGACCTGACTGACGTCATCTTCGGCACTCCCAAACCCACCGTATCCGAAGCCAACCTGGGAGTTATCGACCCGGATAAAATCAATATCGCTGTCCACGGCCACAACCCGCTGGTCAGTGAAATGGTGGTTGCAGCCGCCCACGAACTTGAAGCAGAGGCCCAGAAGACAGGCGCCAAAGGCATCAATATCGTCGGCATCTGCTGTACCGGTAATGAATTGTTAATGCGCAAAGGGGTATACCTGGCAGCCAACTCAGCTTCCCAAGAGCTGGCTATCATGACCGGCGCCCTTGACGCCATGATCATGGACGTTCAGTGCATGATGCCTACTGTAACCACTTTGTGCGAGTGCTTCCACACGAAAGTTGTGACAACCAACGAAATCGCCAAGATGCCCAATGCCCTGCACTATCCATTTAATGAAGTCACAGCGATGGAAGACGCAAGAGCCATAGTCAAGATTGCCATTGACAATTACGCCAACCGCGATCCTGAGAAGGTAACGGCTTCCAAAAATAAGAGCAAAGTTGTGGCCGGCTTCAGTCTTGAGGCCTTGGAAGAAATATTTGCCGCCGTCAACCCGGACCGCCCCATCAGCGTGCTCACTGATGCCATCAAGTCGGGCGAGATCAAAGGTGTCTGCCTGTTCGCCGGCTGTAACAACCTCAAAGGGTTCCAGGACCAAGGTCATCTGGAAATGATCAAAGAAATGGCTGCCAATGATGTGTTCCTGGTGGCTACCGGCTGTTCCGCAGGGGCCTTCGCCAAGGCCGGCTTTATGTCTCCCCTGGCTGTGGACACCTATGCCGGACCAGGTCTGAAAGCTTTCTTAAGCCGCCTGCAGGATGCCAACAAGCTCTCCCACGGACTGCCGTTGGTGTTCCACATGGGTGCTTGCGTTGACAATACCCGTTCCGCTGACCTGGCTACCGCCATGGCCAATGAAATGGGTGTGGACGTCCCCAAAGTGCCTTTTGTAGCCAGCGCCCCTGAAGCAATGCACGAAAAAGCCGTAGCCATCGGTGCCTGGTGCGTCACAATGGGCCTGCCGGTACACGTAGGAACTATGCCTCCTGTTGAAGGCAGTGATCTTATCTATGGCGTCGTGACCCAGATCGCCCACGATGTCTTTGGCGGCCACTTCATCCTGGAAATGGATCCTAAACTTGCCGCCAAGAAACTGCTGAACGCTCTCGAATACAGGACCTGGAAGCTGGGTGTTCATCTGAACGCCGCCGAAAAATACGGCACCAGCCTGGCCCAGGGCTACTAAGATTCGGAAAGAAAGGAGGCAAAACAGATGTCTTTCGAGCAAATTTACGAAGGAGCAATCAAAGGCGACCAACCCAAAAAGTTATTCAAAAGGGCTTACGATGGCACCATAGTTGCCATGAGCTACGCCGAGATTCTGCTCTCCCAAGCTATAAAGGAATTTGGCACCAATTGTCATGTGGAGTACCCTGACACCGCTTATTACCTGCCGGTTATCCGCTGCCTGTCCGGTGAAGCCGTGACTACTCTGGGTGAGCTGGTACCTATCCTGAACCGGATGCGCAATCAGGTCAAGGAAGAATTAACCTTTGAGAATGCCCGCCTCTGGGGTGAATCAGTACTCTATGCCGCTGAAATCATCGAGGCCATCCACTATGTGAGAGGGGATGAGCCTAAGGTTGATCCCTGGACCGGATTCCTGGGCGACCCCGTGGTGCGTAAGTACGGCATCAAGATGGTTGACTGGACCATCCCGGGTGTGGCTGTAATTCTCGGCCGGGCCAAGGACAGCAAGGCCGCCAAGAAGCTGGTTGACAAGCTGATGGGCCAGGGCTTCATGCTCTTCCTGTCCGACGAGATCATTGAGCAGTTGATGGAGGAAAACGCCAAGCTGGGTATCGATTACATCGCTTTCCCGGTAGGTAATTTTACCCAGGTAGTCCATGCAGCCAACTACGCGTTCCGCGCCGGTATGGCTTTCGGCGGCATTGCGCCCGGCGAAAGGGAACTGCACCGCGATTACCAGCGCCGCCGTGTTTTAGCCTTTATTCTGCAATTAGGTGAGCTGGACGATGTGAAAATTGCCGCTGAAATGGGCACAATATTCATGGGTTTCCCAGTCATCACCGACCAGGAATTGCCTGCTTACATGCAGATACCTGACTGGTATATGTCTGAACCCGATTATGACAAAATGCTGCAGTTGGCCTTCGAGGTTCGCGGCATCAAGCTGACCGCCGCAGAAATTCCGATTCCCATCAACTTCGGACCTGCCTTTGAAGGTGAGACTATCCGCAAAGGCGACACCTATGTGGAAATGGGCGGCGGCAAAACAACAGCCTTCGAGCTTGTGCGCATGGCCAGCGCTGAGGAAGTGGAAGACGGAAAAGTCACGGTAATCGGGCCTGAAATCGATGAAATCAAAGAGGGCGCCAGGCTGCCCTTGGGGATTATGATCAACATCTACGGCCGGAAAATGCAGGAAGACTTTGAAGGTGTGCTGGAACGGCGCGTCCACTACTTCACTAACTACGGCGAGGGCATCTGGCACGTGGCCCAGCGGGACCTCTGCTGGCTCCGGTTCAGCAAAGATGCCGTCTCTAAGGGCTGGAAGTTCAAAGATTTGGGAACCCTACTCTTGCACAAATTTAAGCAGGAGTTCCCGGCCATCGTTGACCGGGTGCAGGTGACCATCCTTACTGACCAGGCAGCCGTTGAAGACAAGATTAAAGTGGCCCGTGAGCGCTATCGCGCCCGCGACGCCCGGATGAAAAACCTCACCGACGAAAAGGTCGAAGAATTTTACTCCTGCCTGCTCTGCCAATCCTTCGCTCCGAACCATGTCTGCATCGTTACTCCGGAGCGGGTCGGTCTGTGCGGCGCCGTATCCTGGCTTGATGCCAAGGCTGCTTTCGAGATTACCCCCACCGGTCCTAACCAGCCGATTCAGAAAGGTGCGGCCATCGATGACGAACGCGGCATGTGGCAAACCGTTAACGATTACCTGCGTCCGGCATCAAACAACACCTTGGAAGAAGTCAACCTCTACACTCTGATGGATAAGCCGATGACTTCCTGCGGCTGCTTCGAGGCTATCATGGCCATCATTCCCGAGGCCAACGGACTGATGATCACCACCCGTGAGCACAGCGGCATGACCCCTTGCGGCATGACCTTCTCCACCCTGGCCGGTACAGTGGGCGGCGGCCTGCAGACCCCGGGCTTTATGGGTATCGGACGGACTTACGTGGTCAGCAAGAAGTTTATTCCAGCTGACGGCGGCATCGCCCGGATTATCTGGATGCCTAAGGAACTGAAAGACTTCCTGCGTGAAGACTTTGTACAGCGCTCCATCGAAGAAGGCTTGGGTGAAGACTTCATTGACAAGATTGCCGATGAAACTGTCGGCTCCACCGTGGAGGATATCCTGCCGTTCCTGGAGGAAAAAGGCCACCCCGCTCTGACACTGGATCCTTTGATGTAGTTTTAACAGACTCGCGTTGGTTTGAGGCTGTAACGAGTCTGGTAAGACCGTCCCCCATTGACTTAAAAATGAGTCAGTGGAGAACCGTCCCCAAGTAACTCAGGGGGGCTGGCCGGATGGCCGCCTCCCCGGGCCCGACCACACAACGGGGCCCCCGCAAAATCGATATCAACAGAATCGGCCCTGGAATTCGTGGGGACAAGACCAGCCCTAATCACGCTTGAAGGGGCCCCCACAAAATCATTATCCAAAGAGTATGCCCCAGGATTTTGTGGGGAAAGAAAGAAAGGAGAGTTAAAATTAATGGCTCTAACCGGTTTAGACATCTACAAGCAGTTGCCTAAAAAGAACTGCGGCGAGTGCGGAGTGCCCACCTGCCTGGCTTTCGCCATGGCCCTGGCCGCCGGTAAGGCAGCTCTCTCCAGCTGTCCTTACGTCAGCGATGCCGCCAAAGAAATGCTGGATTCCGCCTCCGCGCCCCCGATTAAGAAAATCGCCTTTGGCGCCGGGGTAGAACTCGGTGACGAAACTGTCATGTTCCGGCATGAAAAAACGTTCTACCATCCCACCACTGTAATGATCCGCGTGTCAGATAACCTGAGCGCTGAAGAGATTGCAGCCCGCGTAGCTGAAGTTAACGACCTGGAGTTCGACCGCGTCGGCCTGCACTACGGTGTTGAAGGTATTGCTGTAACAAACGATTCCGGCGACGCCGCCAAATTTGCCGCCGCTGTCAGCGTAGCGTCAGGTGCTTTGGCTGAGAACAAGTCCATGGTCCTGCTGACCGAAGACGCCGCTGCCCTGAAAGGCGCCCTGGAGCCCGTTGCGGGCCGCAAACCCCTGGTAGGTTCCGCCACCGCCGCCAACTTTGAAGGGATGGTGGAAGTCGCCAAAGCTGCGGGAGTACCTCTGATCGTGAAGGCAGCCGGCCTGGATGCCCTGGCCGAACTGGCCGACAAGGTTGTTGCTGCCGGTTACAAGGAACTGGTCCTCGACCCTGTAACAACGGAAACCTCTAAGGCCCTGGCTGACCTGACTCAACTCCGCCGCCTGGCCATCAAGAAGAAATTCCGTTCTTTCGGTTATCCGGTTCTGGCTTATACCAGCAAGGAGAACCCCCTGGAAGAAATCGTCCAGGCCAATGTCTACCTGGCTAAATATGCCAGCATGCTTGTAATCAATGCCGTCAAGAAAGAACACGTCCTGCCCCTGCTTACATTCAGGGTAAACCTCTACACAGACCCGCAAAAACCGATTCAGGTTGAGCCCAAGCTGCATGCCGTGGGTGATGTTACACCTGATTCGCCGGTTTATGTCACCACAAACTTCTCCCTTACCTACTATACGGTGCAGGGCGAAATCGAAGCTTCCAAGATTCCCAGCTATATCCTGGCTGTGGATACCGATGGAACTTCCGTGCTCACCGCTTATGCCGCCGGCAAGTTTGAACCTGAGAAAGTGGCTGACTTGATGGAGAAATTCGAAGTGGCTTCCAAAGTCAACCACAAGAAAGTTGTTATTCCGGGTTATGTGGCAGTTATTTCCGGTAAACTTAAAGAGAAATCAGGCTGGGACGTTGTCGTCGGACCGCGGGAAGCTTCCGGCATCATGTCCTTCGCCAAAGCTAATTTCGGTTCCTAAGCATTTCTTCTTTCGCCGTAGCAGCAATTAATAGGAAGTGATCGCTGTGGAACAGTACAGTGTCCGTTTCTTGCCAGACAATCTCACAGTCCAGGTACCGGCTGAAACCTCGATTCTAAGCGCAGCCGGCAAGGCTGGAATAGTGATTAAATCGGGTTGTGGCGGCAAAGGCTCCTGTGGAGCTTGCCAGGTTGTGTTGATGTCCGGTGAGGTCAAGGTTGAAGGTACTGGTAAACTCTCGCATGAGCAGATCGAGGCTGGGGTTCACCTGGCCTGCAAAACCAAGGTTATGGGGGATTTGAGCGTTGAAGTTCCCCCAGAGTCCAGGCTGCAGGAGCACCAAGTCCTGACTGGTTCCATCAAGGGACTTCTGTCGGAAAAGGAAGTAAACCTGCTGCAGAAATACGGCCTAAAGCCACTGGCCCGGAAAATCCAGTTCAGCTTGGCAGAGCCCACGCTGACGGAAAACACCGCCGATTGGGCTAAGCTGTACCTGGAACTCAAAAAACATTTGGGCGAAGGGAAAATTGACGTCCCCCTGAGTGTGGTGCGGGATTTGCCCGAAGTACTGCGCGCCGGCAAGTGGCAGGTTACTGTTACAGTAGCGGATCTTCCCGAACGGTCTGAGGTTATCAAAGTCGAACCGGGCCAGTCAACTACACCGGCCTACGGGTTGGCCATAGATATCGGCACAACCACCGTGGTAGTTTATCTGGTGAACCTGGAAAGCGGCGAAATCATTGACAAGCAGGGGACCTACAACAAACAGGCACGCTATGGTGATGATGTAATCAGCCGGATTGTATTTTCGGTCGATGCTCCCGGCAACCTGGAAGAAATTCAGGGCGCTGTGGTCAACACTGTAAACGAACTGGTGGACAGCATCTGCCGCAAACACAAAGTACAGCGGGAAGATATTGCCGGGGCTGTGGCCGCAGGGAATACCACTATGACCCAATTGTTCCTGGGCGTGTCGCCCAAGTATGTCCGGCTTGAACCCTATATCCCCACTTTCAGTTACGTACCGCCGGTAACAGCGGGCGAGCTGGGCCTGCACATGAATCCCCGCGGACCGGTGATCATGTTCCCTTCCGTCGCCAGTTATGTAGGCGGGGACATCGTGTCCGGAGTGTTGGTTACAGATATGGCCAATGCGGACGAACTGGTTTTGTTCATTGACATCGGAACCAACGGTGAAATTGTCCTAGGCAACCGGGATTGGCTGGTTTCCTGCGCCTGTTCCGCCGGACCCTGTTTCGAGGGCGGCGGCATCACTTTCGGGATGCGGGCCATGCCTGGTGCTATTGAGCGGGTCGATATAGATCCCCATACCTATGATGTGGAACTGAAGGTTGTGGGAGGCCGCAAGCCCGTAGGCATCTGCGGTTCCGGACTGGTAGACTGCCTGGCCAAACTCAGGGAAGCGGGCATCATTGACCGGGCCGGCAACTTTCAGAAGGATATCGAGTCCCATCGCATCAGGCAGACCGAAGAGGACAAGGAGTTTGTGCTGGCTTGGGCCCACCAGGCTGAAGGTGAAAAGGATATTGTCATCAGCGAGAACGATGTGAAGAACCTGATCCGGGCCAAGGGCGCCATTTATGCGGGGATTCGCTCCCTGCTCCGGATGGTCAGCCTGGAAGTTGAGATGATCGACAAGATCGTCATCGCCGGCGGATTTGGCAATTACCTGAATGTGCCCGATGCCGTGCAGATTGGACTTCTGCCGGACCTTCCGAGTGAACGCTACGAGTTTATCGGCAACAGCTCGGTCAAAGGAGCTCATCTGGCGCTGCTTTCACGGCAGGCTAGGGTGGAAGCCGTGGAACTTGGCAAAAAGATGACATATCTGGAGCTTTCGGTAGGAAACGACTTTATGGATGAGTTTGTCTCAGCTTTGTTTTTGCCCCACACCGACCTGTCCCTGTTTCCGTCGGTAGACTCGTAGTTCGATATTCGATATTCGATGTTCGATTGCTTGCATTTCTTTCAACAACTTGCATATCTGCAAGCCCGTGAGAGAAAGCTTGAATCGAAGCACGAACCACGAACCACGAATATCGAAAAAGGAGGGTAATAAGATTGGCCAAGCATATCGCAGTGGCAGGCAAAGGAGGAGTTGGGAAGACTACTTTCACGGCCCTGATGTTAAAGCATTTAATTGAAAGTAAACCGGGGGCATCATTCCTGGCTGTCGACGCCGACCCCAACGCCAATCTGAACGAAGCATTGGGTCTGGACGTGTCCATAACCATATCTGATCTTCTGGAAGAAACCAAGGATCCTAAGGCCATACCTGCCGGAATGCCCAAAGACGTTTTTGTGGAATATAAGCTGCAGCAATCCCTGGTCGAGAGCAAACAGATTGACTTGCTGGTGATGGGCGGTCCTCAGGGGGCGGGGTGCTACTGCTACCCCAACGACCTCCTGCGCAAGCACCTGGAGCACCTGAGCGAAAACTACGATTATATGGTGGTGGACACCGAGGCTGGTCTCGAACACATCAGCCGCCGCACCATCCCGAGAATTGACGTGATGTTTGTGATCAGCGACAGTTCCGCCAGGGGGATTCGTTCGGCCAAAAGAGTCAATGACCTGATACAGGGCATAAAGACTCCGGTCGGCGCGGTATATCTGGTGGTGACCAAGACTACCGAAGGCAGCCTGGAAGGCCTCCAGGAGGAGATTGCCAGGACAGGTCTGGAACTGATTGGCGATATTCCCTTAGATCCGCAGGTTGCTTCCCAAGACCTGCAGGGAAAAGCCTTGTTCGACTTGCCCGATGACTCCCTGGCAGTTCAGGCTGTGGAAAAAATTATCAAGAAAGCCAAAGTGTAATTTTGGGTTACACGCAAGGAAGGAGAGCAGTAAATGGCTGTTACATTGGTTAAGGAGAGATGGCAGAGCCGCGTAGGCGAAGTTATTCTCGGCGCTACCCCCGAACAGGGAGGCACCCGCAGTCACACAATCACCGTAGGTGGAGACGGCACCCTGCCTTTCTTACATTTTGAAGGTACCGTTGCAAACCGCCCGGTTGTAGCTCTGGAAGTGAATGATGTTGAACCCGATTGGAGCCCGCGCTTAAAAGAATACTATGCGGATGTGATTAACAACCCTGCTGCCTGGGCAAAAAAATGCGTGGACGAGTATGGGGCAGACCTCATCTACCTCAAACTGGTCGGCGCCAACCCTGAAGGAGCTAACCGTACCCCAGCCGAATGTGCCCAGACTGTAAAGGACGTACTGGCTGCTGTAAGCGTACCCCTTATCGTGGTCGGGTGCGAAGAAGCGGAAAAAGACAATGAAGTCATGGCTGCCGTAGCAGAAGCAGCTGCCGGCGAAAACCTGCTCATCGGCTTGGCCGAGCAGGAAAACTACAAGTCCATCACTGCCGCTGCTATGGTTCATAAGCATTCCGTAATTGCCCGTTCTCCGCTGGATATCAATATCTGCAAACAGTTGAACATTCTGATCAATGAAATGGGCCTTCCTCTGAACAAAATTATCATTGACCCCATGATTGGCGGCCTGGGCTTTGGCCTGGAGTATGCCTATTCCATCATGGAGCGTGCCCGCCTAGGCTCCCTGGTCAACGACAAAATGCTGGCCATGCCCATGGTTTGCACCCCTGGTTACGAAGCAAACCGCGCCAAAGAAGCCAACGCCGGCATCGAAGACTTCCCCGCCTGGGGCGACCTGCACGACCGCGGCACCATGTGGGAAGCGCTGACCGCAACTTCCCTGATTCAAACCGGCGCCAGCATCCTCCTGATGAGAAACCCCGAAGCCGTAAAACTGGTGAAGCAAAACATCGAAGAACTGATGGTGTCAAACGCGTAAATCACCTGCCCTAAAGTTTTTGAGAGGATGTGTACTTGAGTGTTAATTATTGGCGAACGCATCAACGGCATGTTTACGGATATCGGCGAGGCTTTGAAAAATAAGGATCCTAAGCCCCTGCAGCACTGGGCAGTGAAGCAGGAAGAGGGCGGCGCCCACTACCTGGACGTGAACAGCGGCCCGGCAATTCCCAAAGAAGAGCGCCCAGAAGCTTATGAATGGATGGTTAAGACTATCCAGGAAGTGTCCAATCTGCCGCTTTGTCTGGACTCCACCAACTACGACGCCATCGAGGCCGGGCTGAAACACCTGAAACGCTCCGGCATGATTAACTCCGTCCCGGCTGAAAGGCCAAAAATCGAGCGGGTGTTCCCCATGGCCGTGCAGTATAATGCTGCCGTGATTGGCCTGACTATGGACAAAGTAGGCATTCCTTTAAACGCTGAGAACCGGATTGCTTTCGCCATGGAACTAGTGGCTGCGGCTGATGAGTTCGGTTTGCACATGGAAGACCTGTATATCGACCCCCTGATTCTCCCCTGCAACGTGGCCCAAGACCATGCCCCGGAAGTCCTGGAAGCTATCCGTATGGTTAAAACCCTGTCCAATCCCGCTCCCAAGACTGTCCTGGGTCTCTCCAATGTGTCACAAAAGGCGCCTGACCGTCACCTGATCAACCGTACTTACATGGCTATGGCCATGGCTGCCGGACTTGATGCGGCTATCGTTGACGCCAATGATGATGACCTGATTGCTACAGCAGCTACGGCGGAAATCCTGCTCAACAAGAGTATCTATTGCGACTCCTACATCAAAGTGTTTAAGAGCCGTTAAGTATGTCTGGCTGCGGCCAGGCAGGAGGAAGTCCCCAGCTGTACGACGGCTGGGGACTTCATTAAATTCTTGAACTGGAGGGGGAAAGGATGGGAAGTCCGCAAGCAGAAAATCGCACCGGCATATTTTTCTGTAATTGTGACGGAAAATTCAGTGATATTCTGGACTTTCGCGCGATAATCGGCGGCCTGGACCTGTCCTCCGGTGAAATTGTGCAGGAAGTGCCTGGCCTGTGCAAAGAAGAGGGACAGATACAGCTTTCCCAGTCCATCCGGGCTGCTTCCCTGAATGGTCTGGTCATTGCCGGCTGCAGGGAGGACCGTTTGAACAAAGCCTGTCTCTTTACGGCCCATCAGCATGGCATCGGCCCTCACCGCACGGTTTTTGTCAATCTCCAGGACCTTTGTGTGAATGTACACAACCCAGGCGGCCCAATCGACCTGAAGGCAGCCCACCTGACCCAACAAGCCTTGGTGGGGCTCAGGCTGCAGCTGCCGGTAGAAGATTTGAAACTGCTGGTTTTTCCCGCGGTCATGGTAATCGGCGGGGGAGAGGCTGCCTCTGAGGTGGCTGGGGAAGTGATTAAACAACAGCCGGTGATCCTGGTGGATGAAGGGGCTCCGCCCCAGGTAGGCCTGGCCACAAGCTATGCCGGCTGCCGGGTAACTGGGGTCGGCGGGCAGGCGGGACGCTTTACTGTCACACTGCAGGGGCCGGAGGAAGATGTCCAGGTCAGGGTCGGGGGCATTGTGGTTGCCTTGGACACTCCCAAACTGATTGACCCATCGCTCCAGCTGCCGGACTCAGAGGGCATAGTCGGAGTCAGCAGGTTCAGTGTGGACGGGGCAGAGGATTGGCACGGCAAGACTGTAGCCTTTGTTATGGGGGACGGCGAGTCCCAGGCTTTTCATTCCACGGCGCGTGCCTTGGAGCTTGCCTTGGAGCTGAGGGAGAAGTACGGGGCCAGGGTAGAATTTTTCTTTAAGCAAATGAAGGTGGCCGGCCAAGACCTGGAGTACAGGTACAGACTGGCCCGGGAAAAGGGCGTCAGGTTTAACCGCTACCATGATCCCCTGGATGTGCATGTAAATGTGCTGGGAGTAACCATCCAGTATAACGATCCGCAGCTGACCGGGAACGAACCGTCGCGGGTGCTTGCAGACTGCCTGGCAGCGGGTGAAGTAAACCTGCCCGCGCCGGAAACCGCCAGGTTGAGTGAAGTGCTGCAGGTCAAGCTTGGTCCGGGCGGATTCTTTCAGCCTGACAATATCAACCTGCTGCCATCCCGGTCCAACCGGGAAGGAGTATATTTTGTCGGCGCATGCCACCACCCGGTTCATCTCCTTGATACCGCTTTGGAAAGTAAAGCTGTTGCCGCAAAACTGGCCCGGTTTGCCCGCGGTTACGTAAATCTCCCCCAACTCCAAGCCATAGTGGATTCAGAGAAATGTGCTCTTTGCCTAACCTGTTACAGAACTTGTCCCCATAAAGCTGTTGACATCAATCATGAAGCGGAGTCTGCCAGAATCGATCCCCTGGCCTGCCAGGCCTGCGGTATCTGTGCCGCGGAATGCCCGGCTAAAGCCATTGAATTGCCGCGTTTTCGTAACCGGCAGCTCATAGCCCAATTGGGCTGCACGGGCAAAGTGGTCGCCTTTGCCTGCGAGAATTCGGGCGTGGCCGCGGCCGAGTTGGCCGGAGTCCTAAACCGTAAATACCCGGCGGAGGTGGAAGTAATCAAGGTACCCTGTGCCGGTAATGTCGGAGAGGATTATATGCTGAGAGCCTTTGAAAACGGCGCCGAGGGAGTGCTGCTCCTTACCTGTCATACGGGCAATTGCAAGAGCCTGCTTGGCAATACCCGAGCAGAAGCACGCCTGCAAAGGACCCGGGAGGCCCTGGCAAGTGCAGGAATCGAGCCGCGGCGGGTACAAATGCAAACCCTGGCCTCCAACTCCGCCCACAGATTTGTGCAGTCTGTTTCCGGCCTGGTTGAGAGTATAGAGCTCATGCGCGGGGAAGGTGAAACAAGATGATAGTGGCCGAGGGAAAAACCCTGGAGGAAGTTCTCCAGCTGGCAGCGCCATTCAAGAAAGTATTGGTTGCGGGGTGTGGCGGTTGTGTCACGGTCTGCATGGCGGGAGGAGCCAAAGAGGCGGGACTCTTAGCCAGCGCCATCCGCCTTGCCAGGCGGAGTGACCCGGTGGAGGCCCTGGAACAAACCGTGCTGCGCCAGTGTGAGTATGAATTTAACCGGGAGATTTCCAATACCGTTTCAGAGGTGGAAGCTGTCATCTCCCTGGCTTGCGGCGTGGGGGTCCAGACCTTGGCGGAACAATATCCGGACAAACCTGTCCTGCCTGGGCTCAATACCAAGTTTATGGGCTTGCCGTTGGAGCAGGGTGTCTGGGCCGAAAGGTGTCAGGGCTGCGGCGACTGCATCCTGGACAAAACCTTCGGCATATGTCCCATCACCCGCTGTTCCAAGAGCCTTTTAAACGGTCCTTGCGGCGGTTCACAAGGCGGCAAATGCGAAATTGACCCTGATATCGATTGCGCCTGGCAGCTGATTTACGACAAAGCGCTAAGCTCAGGCCAGGTGGAACGTCTGAGAGAAATACATCCTGTTAAAGATTGGTCCAAGTCGCGGGATGACGGGCCCAGGAAAGTGGTAAGGGGGGATGCCCGGATGACGGGCGGTGAGGTTGAAGTCGATACCCGGATTTTAAAAAAATTCAAAGATTACAAAGCTATTCCATCCTGGGCTGTAAAGGATTTATGCCTGGCTGTCCAGCAGGGGCTAATGCA
>JAJYNB010000093.1 GCA_021786555.1 Bacillota bacterium
CAGGATTGTGCAAGCTAAACAAGAGGAAATTGTACAGCAAAAGGGCGAAAAACCTTTACAACGGTTACAGGAAGAATTGAGATACCTTCCACCGGTCAGGGATTTTTATGGTGCTTTGGCGGCGGGTAATCACGTAAATGTGATTGCGGAAGTGAAGCAGGCATCACCCTCCAAGGGTTTGATCCGGCCCGGCTTTGAGCCGGTGAGCCTGGCCGAGGCTTACCGGGACGGGGGGGCAGCGGCGATTTCCGTCTTGACCGATGAAAAGTTTTTCAGGGGTTCTTTAGCTTATCTGGACCAGATACACCAGCGGGTGGGACTGCCCCTGCTGCGGAAAGATTTTGTGCTGGACCCCTACCAAATCTACCAATCCCGTGCGGCGGGAGCAGACTCAATCCTCCTGATTGCCCGTATCTTGGAGTTTCAACCCCTGCAGGCGTTTATTAAACTGGCCCGGGAGTTGGGCATGGAACCCCTGGTAGAGATTCATGACAGTGAAGATTTGCGTAAGAGCGTAGAGGCAGGGGCCAAAATCATCGGTATCAACAACAGGGACTTATCTACTTTTACTACTGATATTAAAGCGACTTTGGCTTTGCTCCCGCAAATGCCCGCAGGCTGCCTGATTGTCAGCGAGAGCGGCATCGGGAGGCCGGAGGATCTACAGCAGCTCGGGCGGGCCGGTGTCAAAGCTGTCCTGGTGGGCGAGGCCTTGGCCAGGGAACAGGATGTGGTTGGTGCTACGCAGCGGTTGGTTTTAGGAGGAAAGTTGGATGACCAGAGTCAAGATATGCGGCATTAAGACCCTGGAAGCAGCCCGGATGGCCGTCGAGGCGGGGGCCCATGCTTTGGGTTTCGTCTTTGCCCCAAGCCCCAGGCGGATTGACCCGGAACTGGCCCGGGAGATTATTCTAAGCCTGCCGCCCTTTGTCTCCAAAGTAGGGGTTTTTGTAAATGAGCAGCGCTATGCGGTTGAGGAATTGGGGACTTTCTGCAAGTTGGATGTGCTGCAGTTTCACGGCAGCGAGACGCCGGAATACTGCCGGCGCTGGAGTTATCAGATTATCAAAGCCTTCCCCGTGGGAGACGATTGGGACCCGTCTGTTCTGGCCCGGTATGAGGCGGACGCCTTTCTGCTGGATACAAAAGTGCCTGGCAGGTCCGGCGGGTCCGGCACGATTTTTGACTGGTCGAAAGCCCTGGAAGCCAAAGCTTCCGGCAAACCGGTGATTCTGGCCGGAGGGCTAAACCCCGGCAACGTAGCGGAAGCTATCAGACAAGTCCGCCCCTATGCTGTGGATGTAAGCAGCGGACTGGAGCGCAACGGCGAGAAGCAGCTCGATTTGATTCAGCAATTTATGCATGCTGCGAGGAGGAGTTCAGATGAGTTTCCCGGATGAACAGGGGCGGTTTAGAGTTTTCGGCGGGATGTACATTCCTGAGACCCTGGTGCCTGCTTTGGAGGAACTGATTGAGGCTTATCAGGCAGCAAAAGGGGACCCTCAGTTTGTAGCGGAATACAAAACCTATCTGAGAGATTATGTCGGCCGGCCTTCCCTGTTTTACTTTGCCGAACGGCTTACGGCCAAGCTGGGCGGAGCTCGGATTTACCTGAAAAGGGAGGATCTGAACCACACCGGCGCCCATAAAATAAATAATACCATCGGACAAATTTTACTGGCCAAACGCATGGGCAAAAGCCGGGTAATCGCTGAAACAGGCGCCGGGCAGCACGGCGTGGCCACAGCCACAGCCTGCGCCTTGTTCGGACTAAAGTGCGATGTCTACATGGGCGAAGAAGATGTGCAGCGGCAGTCTCTCAATGTTTTCCGCATGCAGCTTTTAGGTGCCCGGGTCATCAGCGTCACTTCCGGCAGCAAAACCCTGAAAGATGCTATCAATGAGGCAATTCGCGATTGGGTTACCAATGTGCAGGATACTTTTTACTGTTTTGGCACTGCGGCAGGGCCTCATCCGTACCCGATGATTGTGAGGGACTTTCAGACAGTAATCGGCCGTGAGGTGAGGGAGCAGTCCCTGGACGCCCTGGGCAGGCTGCCCGATTACCTCATTGCCTGTGTTGGCGGGGGCAGCAATGCTATCGGCTTCTTTCATCCTTTTGTCGAAGACCGCCAGGTTAAGCTGATCGGTGTGGAGGCCGGGGGAATGGGAATTGACAGCGGCGCCCACGCCGCCACTCTTTGCGCCGGCAGTGTGGGAGTACTGCATGGAGCTATGACCTATATTCTTCAGGATCCCCATGGGCAGATAACACCCACTCATTCTATTTCAGCGGGGCTGGACTATCCTGGCGTAGGGCCGGAACACAGTTTGTTAAAACACCTGCGCCGGGCTGAGTACGTGGCCGTAACCGACGCAGAAGCTTTGGAGGCCTGCAGCTTGCTGACGCAAACCGAGGGAATAATTCCCGCGCTGGAAAGCGCCCACGCCGTAGCCTACGCTGCAAAACTGGCCCCGGCTTTACCCCAGGACCAAGTGGTAGTGGTCAACCTTTCCGGACGAGGG